>CAZNCJ010000044.1:0-19477 GCA_964571595.1 uncultured Caulobacterales bacterium
GTATTTGTCATAAGTTTAGTTACGACAACAAGGTTTCGGTTTCATAAACAAATAAAAAAAATCATCTATTGTCAGATGTTAGGAATCTCTTACATAGGGAAGTCCATGAGTGTAGAAAAGAATAAGACCCATAAATCCTCCGATAATAATCCATTTGATGACATAAGGGACCTTATAGCAAAAATCCCGGAGCCAGAGCTTAAGTTTAGTCAGGATCTGGCAGAGAGGTTTCAGTCCTTATCAGGTCGTCCGCATCCATTGGGTTTGATGCAGGAAAGGCTGGCTTGGCTTGCGATGTGGCAAGCGACCTCGCAGCCAAAAATTGAGCGTCCCTTAATCGCGGTCTTTGCAGCGAGCCATGAGGTAGTCAATGAGTTGGGTGCGGACGATATTATTGGTACGGCGCGAACACGCGTAAAAAACACTACGGAAGGGTCGGCGGGTGTTCGGGGCATAGCCCAGGATATTGGAGCGGCCTTTAAGGTCTATGAATTGGGCATAGAATATCCCAGCGCCAATATGACGAAAGAGCCTTCTTTGTCTGCAAAGGATTGTGCTGCTGCTATGGCTTTTGGCATGGAAGTGGTTGCGGAGGGCGCTGACATAATCGCCCTTGGTAGTACAGGGTTTGGTTCGGCTACAGCCGCAGCAGGTGTCGCGCGTGCGCTTTACGGTGGTACATCGGAGTATTGGGCCCGTGGAAAAGGTAAATATTCGGACATGCGTATCCAGGCCGTGGGTAAAGCCGCAGACTTACACCGCGATATTATCGGAGACCCTCTGGAAGTTTTAAGGTGTTTTGGGGGACGGGATATTGCGGGTATGGTTGGGGCTATACTGGCCGCACGTATTCAGTCCATTCCGATTGTTTTAGACGGATTTGTGACATGTGCCGCCGCCGCAATATTACATAAATCCGACCCTAAGGCCATTTCACACTGCCTTGCAGGCCACTTAACGGAGGAGCCAGCACATGGGGCCTTATTGGATAGGTTGGGGCTGGAGCCCATGCATTCCATGCAAATCGGAATTGGTGACGGAACGGGCGCTGCAATGGCTTTATCGACGTTGAAATCAGCGACGAGAGCAATAAATACGCTTTTTGAGAGGTAAGTTATTGTTACAAATTGAATTATGAAGTGAAATCTAATGTGACTTCTTGAGCCCCGATAGGCTTTACAAATGCTTCATAAACATTATTAAGACGTCTTGATAAATAAAACGCTAAGACGTTTCCTCTTTGAGGCTAAAATAATATGACTGACGCAACGCCCATCGCGCCTACGCCTACACTTCCAGAACAAGATTTAATTCTAAGCGAATTTGAGACGCTTACAGATGCCCTAGATTACGCTGCCAAGGGCAGTACGGGATTTAATTACTATACGGGTAAAGCTGTTCTAAAATACAGCCTGACTTATGCAGAGTTGCGAGCGCGCGCCATAGAAATAGCAAAACGATTAGTGGCATTTGCAGATAAAGATGCACGTATTGGGATTGCGGCGACGACTTCGCCTGAATTCGCTATACTTTTCTTTGCTTGTCAATATGCAGGTCTAGTACCTGCGCCTATCCCGTTACCCGTAACATTGGGTGGACGCTCGAGCTATGAACGACAATTACAACGCATGGCAGATACCGCTGATTTCCACGCCTTGCTGACACCGCAATCTATGGAACCCATTATGCGTTCCGCGCTAAATGATCATTCTATACCTGTGCTGGCATTTGACGAGGTCAATGAATTACCCATGGGGTATAGTATTCGTAAGCATGGTCCAGACGATATGTGTTATATCCAGTATTCTTCTGGGAGTTCTAGCTCTCCAAAGGGTATTATCGGGACGCAAGCCTCTGTTTCGGCCAATTGCCGCGCCATAACACAACATGGCCTAAAAGTCAGAATGGGTGATCGGGGCACATCTTGGTTGCCGCTTTATCACGATATGGGTCTGATCGGGTTTTTAATTGCACCGATGATGAGCCAGATGTCCGTTGATTATATTGACCCGCAAGACTTCACCCGTCGTCCTATTAGCTGGCTGCAGCTCATTTCAGATAATCGTGGCACATTGTCTTATAGCCCCACTTTTGGATATGAGCTTTGCGTAAGACGTTGGCGCGCAGACCGTACGCTTGATTTATCCTCATGGCGGGCCGCCGGGATTGGCGGTGATATGGTGCGCCCTGAGCCTCTTTCCACTTTCTCGGATCTATTTGGAACTATGGGCTTTCCCAAGGGGAGCTTTACACCGAGCTATGGTTTGGCAGAGACGACATTGGCTGCATCCTTTGCGCCTTTAGGTCAGGGATTAAAACAGCATACGATTGACATGGCGCGATATGAGCGCACGGGTGAGGCCGTAACTGCCTCTGACATTACGCCCAACGAAGACCGCCGGACCTTTGTCGCTTGTGGGACTGTACTACCAAAGCATGAGATAGAAATCCGTGATTTTGATAATAATGTTCTCAGTGCGGGGAAGGTGGGGCGTATCTGCCTTAAAGGTCCGAGTGTTTCACCGGGATATTTCCGTAATCAACTGGCCACGCAAGCCGCTTTTAGTGAAGATGGTTGGTTAGATACTGGCGATTTGGGATATTGGCTTGATGATCAGATCGTCGTGACAGGTCGTTTCAAGGATATGATTTTGTGGCACGGTCGCAATATTTGGCCACAAGACATTGAATGGGCCGCCCAAGCCGCAGCGCCGCATCGCTGTGGTCGGGCGTGTGCCTTTGCTTCAGGTGGTGCCGGTGATGAGAAAACAATCCACCTTCTTTTAGAATGCCGGACACGCGACGCTGATTTACTCGATGAAATTGAAAAAGCTGTTACAGCGGCCATTCGCCTTGAAGTCGGCGTGCCGGTGCAATTGGTTCTGGTTCCGCGTGGTTCTATGGTTATTACATCATCTGGCAAACTTGCACGGGCCCGCGTCAAGGAACGCTTTTTGGCTGGATCTATTATTGATCTACAAGATGCCGAACCTGTGAAAATTGTTAAGGCCGAGAAGGCCTAATGTGACCTCGCGCCTTGTGATTGCCGTAACAGGCGCAACCGGATTTGTTGGCAAAATTACACTCTTAAAACTACTTGAAGCCGGTCATTCAATACGCGCGCTTGTCAGAAACCCAGCAAAACGAAAATCCGTAAATCATCCAAATTTGGAATGGGTAAAAGGGGCGCTGGGAGATGATCTATCAGATTTTGTCAAGGGCGCAGAAGTTGTCTTACACATTGCGGGGGCAATTAAAGGGCGAGTGCGAGCAGACTATTTTCAAGTCAACACTGAAGGCACACGTATGTTGGCGAAGCAGGCACAAAGTGCTGGGGTAAAACGCTTCGTGCTTTTATCGTCAATAGCGGCCAGACATAGCGAGCTTTCAGATTATGCGGCCTCTAAACATGCTGGAGAGATAGCGCTTAAAGAGGTCTTTGCGGGTAAGGTGGCTATTGTAAGGGCGCCGCCAGTATTTGGACCAGGAGATCAAGCGACGCGACCCTTTTTTGAAGCCGCCGATAAAGGGTTCCTACCTGTGCCGGGTGGCAAGAATTGGCGAATGCGTAAACTATCCCTAGTCTATGTCGATGACCTTGCGGAATGTTTGAGCACGCTCGCAGTGCAGGGCGCGTATGACGGCGAGGTTATATCCCCAGCAACATTAGGCTCTATCACATGGCCTGATTTCGCAGTGCAATGTCGTCAAGCTTTAGAACGTCCTGTAAAACTGATTTCAATACCGAAAAGTTTGCTCTTTTGTATCGCAGCTGCGTCGAGCCTAACATCAAGATTTTTAGGACGTGGCCATCTGACGCTAGGCAAACTGCGCGAGTTCCTTTATGAGGACTGGAGCAGTAATGACTTTATATCTGAGGCGACACCGATTAAGGAAGCCTTATTAGCCACGCTGCAAGCATATAGGGCTTAATGCCAAGGGAGATTAAATTTTGACGAGCGCCTCAAAGGACGAAATTTTCGTAAAAATCTGCGAATTATTGAAACCCTATAATCCTGAAAATAGACCTATCTCACGGGCTAGTGGCATTGTATCTGATCTGGAGGTAGACTCTGTAGCGGTATTTGATTTGGTTATGGCGTTAGAAGACCATTATGATGTGTCGATTCCAATGGAAATGGTCAGTGACATCAAAACTGTGGGTGAGCTGGTCAATGCAATTAAGCAGCTTATTTCCTAGCAAACATGCAGGTCTCATAGACAATATTTACTATAACCCGAAAAGCACACTGAGAAAATTTATGTCCCTTTTTGATAAATACGCCCCGCTCCAAACCCGTATCGATATGATGATGAAGGTTGGTCAAGATGCACTCGGTGTTCAGTTTGACGAAATTATATCTGCTACACGTGGTCGGATAAAGGGCCAGGAAATTTTACTGGCTGGTACGAATAATTATCTGGGTCTGACATTTGATCCCGATTGTATTAAGGCCGCCAAAGACGCTGTAGATAATCACGGAACCGGCACGACAGGGTCACGCGTTGCCAATGGGAGCTACCGTGAACATACAGATCTCGAACAGGCTTTGGCCGAGCATTTGGGCATGCCAAGTTGTATTGTGTTTACGACGGGCTATCAGACAAATTTGGCGGCGATTGCTGGCTTGGCAGGGGATAAGGATATTATCTTTATGGATGCTGATGCGCATGCCTGTATTATTGACGGTACGCGACTTACAAACGCTTCGACTATCCGTTTTCGACATAACTCTCCTGAAGATTTGGATAAGCGTTTGCGCCGTCAGGGCGAGATTGAAGGCGGGCACGCCTTGGTCGTTATTGAGGGTTTATATTCCATGTTTGGCGATGTTGCGCCTATAGACGAATTTCTTGATGTGACACATTCACATGGCGGCTATCTGTATATTGATGAGGCGCATTCTTACGGTGTGTTTGGGGAGACAGGTTGCGGGCTGGCGGAAGCGCAGGGCGTCTTGGATAAGGTGGATTTCATCTCAGGTACATTTTCAAAGAGCCTTGCCTCGGTTGGTGGGTTTTGTGCCTCTCGACATCCTGAGTTTGAGATCACACGCAAAATTATGCGTCCCTATATGTTCACGGCATCGGCCACACCTGCTAATATTTGCGCTGCTAGGGCTGCGGTTGAAAAAGTCAAGCAAGGCAGTCACTTACGCAAAAACCTTGAAGAAAGAGCTGCGCAATTACATCAGGGTTTAACCGAGATGCAATATGACCTGTGCTCAGATGCCAGCCCCGTTATTGCTGTGCGTAGACCGAATGAAGCTATTGCCGCAGTAGAATGGAACTGGCTGTTCGAGAACGGTGTTTATGTAAACTTGGCCGTTCCGCCCGGTACACCGCAATCTTCTTCTTTATTGCGTATCAGTCTCTCGGCAGCGCATACCAAAGAAGATGTGGATATATTACTCAAAGCTTTTAGAGATCTAAAGGATGTTCAGGGTAAATTATTACAGGATATGACGGCGAAACTTTCTGCCGCGGAGTAATCCCAAACCTAAATTCGAATTAGCCAGCGAGCCTCACGGCATGGCTATGTTTTTCTTTGAGCGACATAAATGACCGCGTGAAAGCATCAAGAATATCCTGACGTTTAACAGGTTTTGCAATCGCATCATTCATTCCCAGATTGCGACAAATTCTTTCTTGCTGATATTCAACATCGGCTGTGATAGCGATAATGATAACATTGGCCCATGGAGCTTCGCTATTTCTAATTTCGATTGTGGCTTCGATACCATTCATCTCGGGCATGTGAATATCCATCAAGACGAGATCGAAATGCTGATTGTTTAAGTGTTTTAAAGCTTCCAGACCATTATCGGCAAAGGCAAGGGTTTTGACATCGGTACCGATCAGACGTTTCACAACACCTTGATTAATCTTATTGTCTTCAACGCAGAGCACTTTTAATCCGGCAAAAGGTCTATCAACTTCGGGATTGCCCGCAAGAGAAATGGCTGTGCTGATTGCAGGCGGTAAGAGAGTGTCTTCTAGCTGTTGATCTTTTTGGGTTGCGTTTTGAGCAATCGTGGCCGTACTTTCTGCAGAGTTTTCTGATGAGGCTTGGGTTTGCGTATTATCAATCTCGATCGTGGGCGTTAAAATGTCTGTATCAGATTGCGGGCTCATTTGATCGCTTATATCGCGCGGTTGTAGGGTTGTAGCTGTTTCCTGATCGCGCATATTTTGTGAGGGTAGGCGCTTTTCTGAGCTTGCATTACTTTTGTTCGTTTCGGTTTGCATATGATTGACCGGAAAAGCCAAGGCAAAAACACTGCCTTTACCCATCGTGCTTCTGACGCTGATAGTCCCGCCCATAAGTTCAGCGAGGCCTTTTGTAATATTGAGGCCCAGACCTGTGCCGTCATAGCGCCTCGAGATGGAATTATCCTCTTGATGATAGGCTTCGAAAATTTTATCCAGATTTCCTGCATCAATACCCGTGCCTGTATCTTTGACAGTAAAAACAACGAGTTGTCCCTTTGGGGTATGCGAGGATTTAGCAACTATATGGATCCCGCCTTTTTCTGTGAATTTTATGGCGTTTGAGATAAGGTTATTTAGGCATTGCTGGACGCGCATTTTATCCAAATGGCAAGTCTCTACAATATCGTTATCTATGGTGAGCTTTAGAGCTAAGTTCTTCTCTTTGCATTTTGGTAGCCATAAACCATATAGGTTCTCTATGATTTTGCGTGGAGAATACCGGCTTTTCTGAATGACAATGTTTTCTGTCGTAAGTTTTGTGTGGTCAAGGGTTTGGCTGAGGAGGTGGTGTAAATTTTCTGCAGCTTCTTCGATGAATTGCACGCTTTCAAGATCGTCTTTTGTGAGTTTTTTTGAGTGTTTAAGATTATCACTTAAGGCGATTATGGCATTTAGCGGTGTTTTGATTTCATGGCTCATGCGTGCCAAAAATCGACTCTTATCATGCGAAATTTTGCGCGCATCCACGAGATCTTGATGCATTTTTACATCTTTGGTGATGTCTGTTACATAGGCAATAGCGTGGCTGTTTGAGCCGTCATTTGACTTGTGAATACGGCCTTTACTACGTTGCCACATAATACCGTCTTTTTCAGTTTTAACACGGTAAGTCAGGTTCAAGGGTTTGCCTTCCGTAATGGCGGCATTCCAGTCCCGCATCATATCGGGGAGGTCTTCTTGCAAGATTATACCCCACAGACCCGTTGTGTTTATACGCTCAATCTCGGCCGCATTCAGGCGGTTTTTAACTGAATCGCTATAAGTGAATTTGTTTTTATTGAAATCATAAGACCAAAACCCCGCCCGGCCTTCATCTAGGGATATATCGAGCATTTCTTTGTTCATCGCTGCATCGGTAATGTCGCGTACTGTCATAACGAGGTGGTGGTCAGCCGTGTAGACCCCGTTCATTTCAATAATATTCTCATGGGATGTCTTTAAAATTCTGGATGTTTTAAAAGTTTCACCCGATTTAAGCAGTTTATCCATCTTGCTAATATCTTCTTTTATAAGCGTGTGGTAATCTGAATTAAACTGCTCTCCAGAAAAAATATGCTCAATGACCTGATCTAAAGTCATACCAAGTTCAAACCCAATAGCATCGCCCCGTATCATAGCCAGATAAACATCATTGGCATATAAATGGTGCCTATTGGCATCCAGGACAGCGACCCCCAGATTTTCAGCTAGCCCAATATGTTCCTTAATCAATTGGGAAATATGGCTTGTATTTCCAGCCTTTGAAGATGGATTTTGTGGCAAATTAGAGCCTGTTGAAGTCGACATTGTACTGTTCCTACACATAAGCCCCGAGTTTGAAATATGTGCGAAAAGAATGAAAACATAGTAAATATTCCGTGTCATATGTGAATATTTGCATGGCTATCCCACTGTAATTGTATAACTATTTTTAAGAAGTGCATACGGGCTTGGTCGTTACAACAAAAGGCTGTATTCTGACAGTAAGAGCAAATTTATGACTGATAAAATCAAACCTTCCTCCAACCCGTCACCAAACTCTAAGGTGGCACGCAATAAGCGCTTATCGGATAATTTGCGTGCAAATCTACGCAGGCGAAAGGCGGCTGATCGCAAAACAAAGTCGCAAACAGACTCTCTAGACTAATTCGAAATAAGGTAATTAATTCCCGGGCTTTTCCCAAAAGGCAATATTATCTACGTCTTAAGCCAAGGCATAACTTTCTATACGGCCCGTCATGCCGTAATATCACCACAACAAAGCCGTAATGATTCTATAGCCAATCCGATTATTCAACCTACTTAAAGGGACTGGCGAGAATTCAGAGGATAGATTTATGGATAAAATTGTTATTGAGGGCGGCTTTCCATTAAATGGAGAGATATCAATTAGTGGGGCAAAAAACTCAGCGATTAAATTAATGGCCGTTTGCCTGCTTACCTCAGAGCCGATCACGCTGACAAATATGCCACGTTTGCGCGATACGCGCTTTATGGGGCAATTACTGGCGCATATGGGCGTGAATGTTGAGGAAGGCCCTGGCGCAAAAATGCAGTTACATGCCCAAGAGCTATCATCCACAACAGCCCCTTATGATCTCGTCCGGAAAATGCGGGCGACATTTAATGTTCTAGGGCCGACATTGGCGCGGGAAGGTCATGCGCGTGTTTCATTGCCGGGGGGCTGTGCTATCGGTGCTAGACCCGTTGATTTACACCTTAAATCCATGGAAGCTCTGGGCGCTAAAATAGAGCTAGAAGACGGTTATGTGAATGCAAGTGCTAAAAAGGGGCTAAAAGGCGCGGAAATTACTTTCCCCTTTATCAGTGTCGGAGCGACAGAACATACAATGCTGGCCGCCGTTTTGGCCAAGGGTACTACAGTTATCAATAATGCTGCACGTGAACCAGAAATTATCGACTTGGCGGAGTGCCTCAACTCAATGGGGGCTAAAATTTCAGGGGCAGGCAGATCTGAAGTCACCATTACGGGCGTGTCGCGTTTATCCGGTGTGACCCATTCCGTCGTTCCAGACCGCATAGAGGCGGGGACATATGCTTTGGCGGCGGCAACAGCAGGGGGTGCCGTGAGGTTGAAAAATATTCGCGCAGATCACCTCGGCTCGCTTTGGCCGCTTATTGCCCAGGCCGGTGCTAAGGTCAGCTTAGATGAAACAACCGTATTGATTGAGCGGGGTGGGGGACGATTAAAAGCAGTTGATGTGGACACGCAGGCCTATCCGGGTTTTCCTACCGATCTACAGGCCCAATTCATGGCCATGATGACATTGGCCGATGGTGTATCTATTATAAGAGAGAACATATTCGAGAACAGGTTTATGCATTGCCCGGAATTGGCGCGTATGGGCGCTGACATCACGGTTACGGGCCGCGAAGCGATTGTACGCGGTGTCAAAGAGCTTAAAGCTGCACCGGTAATGGCCACAGATTTACGGGCTTCAGCCTCCTTGATTAGTGCGGGCTTGTCTGCTCGCGGAAAAACGTATATTGGACGTGTTTATCACCTTGACCGGGGTTTCGAAAATATCGAAATTAAACTGGGTCAGTGCGGGGCACGAATAGAACGTATGCAGGAGACATAATGTCAGAGCCGCTGAGATTAAAGGCTGAGACAAAAGAGGATTTATCCGTATTATCGGCGAGTTTGCAGGATGCGATAGGGCGTGTTGGCGACATTTCCTATAAGGCCCGCTCCCATGCTTTTACCATGCGCTTAAGCCGTTTTAAGCATGAGGACGACTCGTCTGCAGAACGTATTTTGTCAGGGCTACGGATTGACGGTGTGCTCGGCGCGCGGCTGCGCGGAATTGATCGCTCAGATCCCGATGCCATGTTAGTCTTGCTTACACTTATATTTACCCCGGACGATACAGGCTTGTCTGGAAAGCTAGCTTTGGTCTTTGCTGGGGGCGGGGAGATCAGTCTGGATATAGAATGTTTGGATATTATTCTTGCAGATATCTCCAAAGCGCGCATAACAGATAAAGTACCGCTCCATCCCTTGCAAGAAGGTCTGTAAATTGTCTGCTTTAGGTGATCATTTCATCGTAGAGATTAATCTGGACCCGGAAAGTCTTCCGGCGACCAGCCCAGAAGTGCAACATGAACGCAGGGTGGCCATATTTGATTTGCTAGAGGAAAATGAATTCAAACCTGCTGATAGTGCGAGCGGGCCTTATATTCTCGATATTTCTCTAAAAGAATCTGACAGATTAGAACTACAAATAAGACGTAGTAACGGGGTTGAGCGGGGTAATATTTATTTATCCATGAAGCCGTTCAGGCGAATTATCAAAGATTATTTTCTGATTTGCGAGAGCTATCATACGGCTATTCGTACAGCCACATCCGCACAGATTGAGGCCATTGATATGGGACGGCGTGGATTACATAATGAAGGCGCGCGGCTGCTTATCGATAGTCTTAGAAATCAAGCAGAAGTGGATTTTACGACATCTCGACGATTCTTTGGTCTATTATGTGCTTTGCATAGGCGTAAGACATGACCCATGAGCAAAATATGAGCCAATATAAGACATGAGTAATGCAATAAAACCCCAAGACGGGCCTAATAAAACGGGCTCGGTTCTATTTGTCTGCTATTTGAACTCCATCCGTTCGCCTATGGCTGAGGGGCTGTTAAAGAAGCTCGCAGGGGATACGATATTTGTGCAATCTTGTGGGACATCTAAGGGTGAAACAGACCAGCTTATGGTGGCAGTTATGAAAGAACGCGGCATTGATATGACAGATCATGAGCCCAAGAGCCTAGAGGATATCTCTGATCGATCATTCGATGTTGTCATCGCCTTTACTGATGATGCTGGTGATGCCGCAAAGGCGGCTTTTGAAGGGCAAGATACGCTCGTAGAAATATGGCCAACACCCGACCCGACGGCGGGCTCGCTGGATGTGAGGGCGATGATGAATAATTACCGTGCAATAGGCACTATGCTTGAAAGACGATTGAAAGAACGTTTTTTGACATAGGGGGTGTTTTTTTAATTAAATTTCCTATATAGGCGCTATGACTGCGAGGATTGCCCGAGCAGAAATGAGATTGAAAACATTGTAAGGATTTGGTTTGGCTAAAGAAGAACTGTTAGAATTTGAAGGCGAAGTTGTTGAGCTTTTGCCAAATGCGACTTTCCGTGTGAAATTGGCAAATGATCACGAAATTATTGCTCATACCGCCGGACGTATGCGCAAAAACAGAATTCGGGTTCTCGCAGGTGACAAAGTTCTTTGTGAAATGACGCCATATGATCTTTCAAAAGGCCGCATTACATACCGCTTTAAATAAGCCACCTTGCGCAGAAAGTCCTCTGGACACATGGCAAAATCTACTCCGAATCCCGCATTGATTTTAGCCAGCGCTTCACCTCGTCGCAAAGCTCTTTTAACCCAAATCGGGGTGAGTATTGATGAGGTTATTCCCGCAGATATAAATGAAGATCCGCTAAAGGGCGAGCTTCCCAAGAACCATGCTTTGCGCCTTGCACGCGAAAAAGCCCTCAAAGTTTATAACGCACAAACTTCACCAAAAGAGAACATGCTTATTTTGGCAGCTGACACTGTTGTCGGGGTTGGTCGCCGCATATTACCCAAAGCCGAGACAATACAGCAGGCGGAAGAGTGTTTACGCCTTATGTCTGGGCGCGCGCACCGTGTGTTTACGGGGGTGGCCGTAGTAAATGCAGAAGGGGATTTGCGCCAAAAGGTCGTTGAGACACGTTTGAAGATGAAAGTGTTGAGCGAGGTCGAGTTGCAAGACTATCTCAAAAGCGGTGAATGGGATGGTAAAGCTGGCGGTTACGGCATACAGGGACGGGCTGCTGCCTTCATTCCGTTTCTCTCGGGATCTTACAGCAATGTTGTCGGCTTACCTTTATTTGAAACGCGCCAATTATTGCGCACGTCAGGCTATAATCTATGAAGCGGCGCTGCGTGATCGAGGCGGCTATCGGTGAAGATCGCGCCGCTATTTACGAAGGTAAAAAATGCGTCGAGCTTTATGTCAGGCGCTGGACACAAAATGCATTGCCGCGTTCTGGCGATGTTTATAACGGTATTATTGGCAAGGTTGATAAGTCAATGAGTGCCGCTTTTGTGGATTTGGGGACAAAAACTGACGGATTTTTGAAATTCTCTATGGCGCCCAATGCTCCGCGTTTTCAGGAAGGACAACGCATAGAGGTCGATGTGATACGGGCAGGGGAACCGGGTAAGGGACCTGTGCTGAAATTTCGCGCGCTCTCAAAACATCCCAAGGTCGGGAGAATATCTGGCGACGATCTCAAAGCCTTTATTACGCATCGTTTTAACGGTGATGTGAGTTTTGAGACCGCCCATGTTAATACGCTAGAAGCGGCGTGTGAGCGCGAGATTGCAATACCGGGCGGCGGGTCTATTGCGATTGATTTTACCCGCGCACTTGTCGCTATTGATGTTGATAAAGGGGCCTCTAATAGTGGCTTTGCAGTCGGCCAAACTGTAGCACCCTTAATTGCGGATCAATTACGCTTGCGCAGTATTGGGGGGCTAATCGTCATTGACCTGCCCAATGTCAGGCAACCACGACAACGTGAGACTTTACACGTCACTATGATTGAGGGGTTCAAAGACGATCCCCACAAGATCAAGATTGCACCTATGTCGCGCTTTGGTACTGTTGAAATGACCCGCTCAAAAATTGGCCCGTCTCTGGATGAAATTCTCAATGACAGATATGGACGCCCTACAGTCGAAACACGCGCGATAAGAGGTCTGCGCAGGCTTGTGCAAGAGGGTCGCGTTCACAGCGGCGCGAAGTTGACACTAATCGCTCCAGAAGATGTTACGGCATGGCTAAAAGCGGGACATATAGATTGGGAGCCAGCGATGGTAGAGCGCATTGGTGCAAGGTTTAATCTTGAAACTGGCGTGACTTTAGATGTAAAGGCGGACAGATGAGTGATAAATCCGAATGTCCAATCTGCGCCAAACAAACTAAGGCAGACTATACGCCTTTTTGCTCCAAAAGATGCTCTGACATAGATTTGGGACGTTGGCTAAAAGGCAGTTATGTGCTGCCCGGTATAGACGGGGATGCTATGTTGCCCGCGAATGATCGCGACGGCGAGCAGGACTTATAGGCTTTCAAAAACCTCTTTATTATCAATCATATACAGAT
The DNA here is from genome assembly GCA_964571595.1 of uncultured Caulobacterales bacterium. Lineage (GTDB taxonomy): Bacteria > Pseudomonadota > Alphaproteobacteria > Caulobacterales > Maricaulaceae > CALCKU01. The sequence continues at coordinate 13,166 of CAZNCJ010000044.1, forward strand.
CAATATTAAACTCGGATTTGTGACGATCAATAACGGGAACATCAATATATGAAAACGTACTCGTGCCTATGCCGTCATCTTGGTAGTTTTTAACAATCGCGGCCGTGACCATATTTGCAGGGACGCAAATCGCTCCATTAGACTTTTTCAAAATCTCTCGGAGCTTACCTTTTACTGGCCCGTCAACAAACCAGCCAGACCGCTCGCCGTGAACATAGGTTCGGGGATTGCGGGCCACATGTCCTTTTTTGGCTTTATAGACTTTGTGTATAGAGCGCGTTTTTGCGCTGAGGCTCTTGCACCAATGGCTAAAACATAAGGGTGTATGCGGCGTCAAATCGTGCATAGCGTAAAGACATTCCGCGACCCATGACACATAAATAACCCTGTCTTGTAAGCGGTGGGCGCATATTAGGGAATGGATTTCGGACTCAAAACCTGCATCTTTTATATCTACCCAGAGCTTCACATCTTTATGGGGGTGTTGGGCGATGGCTGCAAACAGATCATCTGCGGTGGGCATATATGCGAAACGCCCGCCGAGTTTTGTAAAGTCACGCGCCATGACATCTTTTAAATGATGTGTAGCGTTTGATTTATCAGGCGCGTGTTCATCGTGATAAATCATGGGTGTGCCGCACCGGGCCACGCGAATATCAAATTCGATATGTTTAACCCCAAAATCAAGCGCACCATTAAGGCCTTCCACTGTGTTTTCCTGTTTCGAAAACCCTCGAAAGCGGTGGGAGATAAGATCGTCAATTTTAATCATAGCTCACTATAGGCTTATAAATTCGTCGATTAAAGGTGTATATAACATGGCTCGCACTCTATTCGCTCTATTGACCGCGATTTCGCAGCAACATAGAGAAGAGGCCATAGAAATATGAAAGACATGCGTGCCTCATCATCACATAAAGATCCGTAAGAGCAATTATGACAAGCTCGCATATGTGGCGGGCGTAATTCTGTCTGCTTTTTTGGTAATGTCATGTCAGAATGTGATCCCGCGCTCTGATCAAAACCCTGCAAGTCATCACAGCACTGATATGCAGCCCACGCGTATTGTCAGTCTGGATTTTTGCGCCGATCAATATGTTTTAAAATTCGTAGATAGAACGCATATTTTAGCGCTCTCTCCCGATGCGGCCAAACCGTTCTCTTATATGCGCGATCACGCCAAAGGCGTTAAAACTGTCCGCCCGACCGCAGAAGACGTTCTGGCGCTTGAGCCTGATCTTGTCGTGCGCTCATATGGGGGCGGGCCGCAAGCGCAGGCCTTTTATCAAAAGGCAGGTGTTAAGGTGCTAAATGTCGGTTGGGCTGGAGATGTAGACGGCATAAAACAGGTCAGTCTGGATATGGCAGCAGGGCTGGGCGTTCCAGATAAAGGCCGTGCCCTTATATCCGAGATTGAAAGCCGTCTTGAGCGGGTTAAGAAGGGTGACAGGGGCGCGCCTCTTAACGCGCTCTATCTGACACCGTCAGGTGTTACAAGCGGGGCCGGTTCTTATGTAGATGCTCTTATGCGTGAAGCTGGACTGGAAAATTTCGAAACACGTAGCCAATGGCGGCCTATACCACTTGAGCGCTTAACACTTGAGCGCCCGGACATGGTTGTGGCTGGGTTTTTTGACAGTCTGAGCTATCAAAAAGATGCGTGGAGCGCGATGCGCCATCCCTTGGCACGGGCACAAATGCAGGACTTGCCGAGTGTTGCGGTCAAAGGAAGCTGGATGTCTTGCGGGGCATGGTTTGCAATGGACGCTGTTGAAGCTATGGCCCAAGGCAAGAAAGAAGCGGCTCAAGTTAAAGCCAATAAAGTAGATAATCACGTGCAGGCGGGGCATGACGGGTCTTAGTAAGTTAAATACCGGCTTGCTCCTTTTTAGCCTTGCCAGCCTATTCTGTGCGAGCCTGATCGGCTCCACGCCTTTATCTATAGCTCGGGCGATAGCGGCGTTTACAGGACAAGGCACGACATCTGATAGCCTCATAATCTGGCAAATCCGCTTGCCTCGCGCTTTGGCGGCTTTTTGCGTCGGGGCGGCTTTGGGGATGAGCGGGGCGGCCTTGCAAGGCTTATTGCGCAATCCCTTGGCTGAACCGGGGGTTTTGGGTGTATCTGCGAGTGCTTCCCTCGTGGCTTCATTCGCCCTTTATTACGGATGGGTTGGGGTGAGTTCATTATGGTTGCCCATTGCGGCCATAATCGGGGCTTTAATTGCCACGGCGATAATAGCGGCTGCTGCCATAAGGACGGTATCAGTCGTGACTCTGATTTTAATAGGCGTCGGACTTTCAAGTTTTGCAGGCGCTTTAATGAGCCTCTTGCTTAATCTGGCCCCGAACCCGTTTACCTTGGCAGATATGATAAATTGGACATTAGGCTCTGTGGCAAATCGGAGTTTTCATGATATTTTACTGGCCTCTCCTTTTCTTATTGCGGGACTATTGATTTTATATCTGAGTCGCTCTGGTCTTTCGGCCTTAACACTGGGCGAAGAAGCGGCGAGTGGTTTGGGGGTTAACTTGCGGGCGCAGCGCATTTATGTCGTGTTAGGAGCGGGGCTGGCCACGGGGGCGGCGGTTTCGATAGCGGGCGCGATCGGATTTGTCGGCATTGTTGCCCCGCACATTATTCGCCCATTTGTCAATCATGACCCAGCCCGCGCCCTTATCCCGTCAGCCTTATTGGCGGGTGTGTTCCTCGTGTTTGCCGATATTGGTGTCAGGATTATCCCGACCCAAAGCGAGCTTAAGCTCGGCGTAGTTGCGGCTCTTATTGGTGCGCCAGCCTTTATCTGGATAGCCATGCAGCAAGGCAGGCGCCCATGACAGAATTGCACTTGGATAATGTTGATATAACGGTGAAACAGTCAGAACTGTTAAAAGGTATATCCTTCGGATTTAAGACAGGCGAGTTGGTGGCGATATTAGGGCCAAACGGAGCCGGTAAGACAAGTCTTTTACGCGCAGCCCTTGGGTATATACCCGCGCATACGGGCGAGGTACGACTGGAAGGTCAGGCAATTTCCGAGTTTTCCGCCTTAGAGCGTGCGCAATTACTGGCTTATCTGCCACAAAAACGCGAACTGGCTTGGCCTAATAAGGTACGTGATGTGGTAGCTTTAGGTCGGTATGCTTACGGGGCGCAAATGGGGCGCCTGAAAGCACAGGACGAAAAGGCGGTCAGCGCGGCCATGCAAGCCTGCGATATAGAGCATTTACAAGACCGTAGAACGGATACGCTCTCTGGCGGAGAGCTGGCAAGGATGCATTGCGCGCGCGCTTTTGCCTCTCACGCGCCGCTTTTACTGGCAGATGAACCTGTCGCCGCACTTGATCCGCGCCATCAGTTCAAGGTTATGGAATTGCTCAAAAGCTATGTGCAGAGCGGGCAGGGTGTCTGCGTTGTTTTACATGATGTTTCATTGGCGGCGCGATTTGCCGAACGACTAGTCTGGATGAAAGAGGGGCGCATTATCGCAGACGGTACTGTCAAAGAAACCTTATCTTCCAAACGGTTGGAAGAAATCTATAATGTTCAGGCCGAGGTGAAAGGCTATAATGTTCAGATTAAAGGGGCTTTGTAAAAAACTAAGTAAAGAGCTTGGTTAAGCCCGTAATTTTGTTATGTTGGCATATAAGTTTAAAGGCTTGGGAGAGACTATATTATGAGTGAAATGTCAAAATCATATCCGGTCCCAAGAGCCTTTGCTTTAAAATCTAATTTAAACCCGGTTTCATATGCGTCCATGTATGCTGCTTCTCTGGAAGACCCTGAAGCCTTTTGGGGGGCGCATGGTCAACGCCTTGACTGGATAAAGCCTTACACCAAGGTCAAGGATGTGAGCTGGGATGTCAGCGACCTTCATGTGAAATGGTATAGTGACGGTGTCCTGAATGTCTCGGCAAATTGCCTTGATCGTCATTTGGAAACACGCGGCGATAAGACGGCTATTATCTGGGAGGGTGATAGTCCGGGCGAAAGTCGTTCGCTAAGTTACCGCGAATTACATAAAGAGGTATGCCGTTTTGCCAATGTCTTGAAAGCTGAAGGTGTTAAAAAAGGCGACCGCGTTACGATTTATATGCCGATGATCATTGAGGCGAGCTATGCCATGCTGGCCTGCGCGCGCATTGGGGCGGTGCATAGTGTTGTATTTGGTGGCTTCTCGCCCGAAGCCTTGGCAGGTCGGATTACGGATTGCGATAGTACATGTGTTATTACGGCAGATGAAGGTTTGCGCGGTACAAAAAAGGTGCCCCTTAAAGCTAATTGCGATGCGGCTTGCGAGATTGCACAGAAATCTGGTGTGAGCGTCAAAACTGTACTCACAGTCCGCAGGACGGGCGGGGCTGTGAACATGACCAAAGGGCGTGATGTCTGGCTGCATGAGGTTTTGCAAAATATATCGGATGATTGCCCGCCAGAGCCAATGAATGCGGAAGACCCGCTCTTTATTCTTTATACATCTGGATCAACGGGTAAGCCTAAAGGCGTATTGCATACAACAGGGGGCTATCTGGTCTGGGCGTCGATGACCCATGAATATGTATTCGATCTCAAAGATGATGACGTGTTTTGGTGCTCAGCTGATGTGGGTTGGGTGACGGGGCATACTTATATTGTTTACGGGCCTCTCGCGAATGGCTCAACCAGCGTCATGTATGAGGGTGTCCCGACCTATCCAGACGCCTCACGTTTCTGGCAGGTCTGTGATGAGCATAAGGTCACGATATTTTATACGGCCCCGACTGCGATCAGGGCTTTAATGCGCGAAGGCGAAGGGCCAGTTAAAAAGACCTCTCGTCAAAGCATCCGCCTCTTGGGGACGGTAGGTGAGCCAATAAACCCTGAGGCGTGGGAGTGGTATTTTCATGTCGTGGGCGAAGGCCGCTGTCCGATTGTGGATACATGGTGGCAAACCGAGACGGGCGGGGCGATGATCGTGCCTTTGCCGGGTACAACAAAGCTAAAACCGGGTGCGGGTAGCCATCCTTTCTTCGGGGTTGAACCTGCTCTTGTGGATGCTGAGGGTAAAGAGCTAACGGGCGAGACGGAAGGTAATCTCATTATTAAAGGCTCCTGGCCGGGCCAGATGCGTACAGTTTACGGCGATCATCAGCGTTTCATTGATACTTATTTTAAAACCTATCCCGGAAATTATTTTACAGGAGATGGGTGTAAGCGCGACGCGGACGGGTTTTACTGGATTACGGGGCGAGTGGATGATGTCATTAATGTCTCGGGTCACCGTATGGGAACGGCAGAGGTCGAAAGCGCGCTTGTATCCCACACCGCTGTCGCAGAGGCGGCCGTTGTCGGCTATCCGCATGAGATAAAAGGCCAAGGTATATATGCTTATGTTACAGTCACGGCAGGCACGCAGGTCGATGCGGCTTTGCGCAAAGATCTCACCCGTCATGTGCGCGCAGAAATAGGGCCGATTGCAACGCCTGATCTCATTCAATTTGCGCCGGGTCTGCCTAAGACACGTTCAGGTAAAATTATGCGCCGCATATTACGCAAAATTGCCGAGGATAGTTTTGATAATTTGGGTGACACCTCGACACTGGCTGAACCCGAGGTGGTGGATGATCTTATCGAGAACCGTATGAATAAGTCAGCTTAGCGAGATCAGCCGAATTTTTGCGTAATCCAGAAGCGCAAATCAATATCGGGCGCGCCGTCAGATATGCCAAATATAGGGCCGCCGAAAATGGAGGCCCCGTCACCGACAGGATAGCCCAACACCGGCGCTATAGAATGTGACTGGTCATTAAAGTCACCAAAATTGCCTGTATTTCCAAAATTGGAATAGGTTTCAAGACCCAGTGTTAGCTTGTTTTCTAATGTCTTGACGACTTGAGTACGTGCTTGAACACTCACGCCGTCTGCCCCGCTGCTGCCCGTTTGATAGCCCGTTAGGACGACAAAACGCGTGCGCCAATTCTCAGGCAAGTTCCACTGGTTTATCCAATTAAATCCTACAAAGTCAGAGCTATCATTGCGGATTTGTCCATCAAACCTTATCCCGTGTTTGTAGCTGTCCTCATTGTCGGAAAACTCCCAAAACAGCTCTGCGCCGATAAAGTCAAATTCGATTTCTGAGCTGTCTGTACTATTTGTGCCGCCCAAAATACGCCACATGAAATCATCATTGATAGCTTGCTGGTAATGTAATCTTTGCGCCCATTCGGTTTCACCGTTCGAGGCCTCTGGATTTACGGCAATTCTATATTGCGCGACTTTCGAGCCTTCATTGACAGTCGGAGGGAAGACGCCGCCCGTATTTTGGGCTTGAG
>CAZNCJ010000045.1:0-19403 GCA_964571595.1 uncultured Caulobacterales bacterium
GAGGGGGTTGATTGTTTGGCCAGATAATCCCATTGCAGGCATATGTCGAAAAACCTCAGACCGCGCCCCCCTGCCAAAGCCGAGGATAAGGGATTTAAAGCTGGCGCAGCTATGTCTGCAGACGAGAAGTCTAAGTCTAAAGAGGAGATGGAAGCTGATAAGCCCACACTTGGCCAGCGTATCATCTCGGAAGTTGTTTTCTTCGCGGCTTTGCTGGGCTTTATGTTTGTCTTTATGACCTTAATCTGGGGGCATTATAAAATCCCCTCAGAGTCTATGCAGCCGACCCTAGAAGTCGGGGATCATTTATATGTCTCCAAATTCGCCTATGGATATTCCCGCCACTCTTTTCCGTTTAACGTACATAAATTAAGCTCAAGCGAGAACACGATCCTTTCGCGCATACCCAAGCGGGGCGATGTGGTTGTCTTTCGCAATCCTCGCTCCGGTATTGTGATGATAAAGCGCCTGATTGGTTTGCCGGGAGATAAAATTCAGGTCACGGGGGGGCGCATTATTTTGAACGGCCAAATGATTGACCGCGAGGCACAATCGGCATTTTTCTACCGCGAACATTTAGGCAAGGTCGTCAGTGTTGATAAATATCAGGAACAATGGCCGGAAGAAGACAGCCCTCATTATATTTACGAGAAGTCCGATAGCTGGACGCTTGATAATACGCAGCTTTTTAAGGTGCCCGAGGGGCATTATTTTATGATGGGGGATAACCGAGATAATTCTGTCGATAGCCGTGATACGAGCGGGCCGGGATTTGTGCCGCAATCCCATCTTATCGGGCGCGCGGAATTGATGATGTTTTCCTTTAAACGTTGTGCGAAAGAAGAAGGGCTAACATGTCCGCCATTTCGCTTCATGCAAAAGCTTTAAGGGCCTTTCATGCAAACGCGCACACTCATTATTGTTCGTCACGGAAAGCCGGCCTTATCGCGCAAAGTGCGCCTGACGTGGCGAGAATATCGTGAGTGGTGGAAAAAATACGATGCAGGCGGGCTGGCTGAAGGCCAAAACATCCCGAAAAAAGTAATGGCCTATGCTGGTCAGGCTGATTTGATTATTAGTAGTTCCTTGCGGCGCGCCATTGAAAGTGCCCAACTCGTCATAGGTCGCGAGATTGATGTGATTGAGCCGCAATTGGTTGAGGCGGCTTTGCCGCCCCCGCATTTAGGGTGCCTGAAATTTCGACCTAAAACATGGGGAACACTCGCGCGTGTTTGCTGGTATTTCGGATGGTCAGACGGCATGGAAACGCATAAACAGGCCCGCGCTCGCGCCGAAGGCATGTGTGAAAAGCTTGAGCAATATGCAAATGATCATAAAATCATCTTTGTAACCGCCCATGGATGGTTTAATCGTATGCTTAAGGGAAGCCTCAAAAAAAGGGGATGGAAATGTGTCTCGCAAAATGGGGATTTACATTGGAGTCACAGACGGTTTACACGCGATCTATAAGGATAGGATTATATGACTAAGCCCGTTAAAGAGATGAGTTTTGAAGACGCCTTGCGCGAACTGGAAACCATTGTCGAAAAGCTCGAACGCGGTGATGCGCCTCTTGAAGATAGTATAAATATCTATGAGCGCGGCGCGGTCTTGAAAGCCCATTGCGAAGCTAAGTTAAAAGATGCGCAGTTAAAGGTCGAAAAGATTGTCCTCAAGAGTGACGGCTCTACTAAAACGGCCCCATTTGATCAGGCTGGTTAGGCCAGCATTTAAAACCAATAGACACGTATTTAAGGAAAAAATAGGTGAGTGATTTTTCTCAAAGATTGAAATCTGTTGCGGCTGAGCTTGAAACGGTTCTGGAGGATGTTTTGCCCTCCGTTGAAGGTCGCCAAGCGACGGTCAATGAGGCCATGCGCTATGCAGCCTTAGGGGGGGGTAAGCGATTGCGCCCCTTTTTAATGGTAGAAACGGCCCGCCTTTTCGGGGCTGAAACTCCGGGTGTTTGGCGGGCGGCTTGTGCTCTGGAATGCATGCATGTCTATTCACTGGTCCATGATGACCTGCCTTGTATGGATGATGATGATATGCGCCGGGGTAAACCGACGGTTCATATTGCCTATGATACGGCAATGGCGACTTTGGCGGGTGACGGTCTATTGACCTATGCTTTTGAAATTTTGGCCGATCCAAAAACGAGCCCGGATGCTCAAATTCGTCTGGATTTGATTTCAGGTCTGGCAAAGGCGGGCGGCGTGCACGGCATGATAGGCGGGCAGGTGATTGACATTACCGTGGCTGAAAATGAGCGCGACGAAAGCCTGATAATGGAATTACAAGATTTAAAAACCGGTGCCTTGATTGAATACGGCGTTCTGGCCGGGGCGATATTTGGGAGAGCTACAGAACCTCAATATGCCGCACTTAAGCAATATGCTGCATTGATGGGCTTGGCATTCCAGATAAAGGACGATATTCTGGATACAGAGGGCGATGCCGAAATAGTCGGAAAGGCTGTTGGTAAAGATGCAGATCTTGGGAAAGCCACATTTGTGTCAATATTAGGTCTTGAAGGTGCGCGAGAGCGGGCCTCGAGTTTAGGTGAGCAGGCGAAAGCCAGCTTGCAGATATTTGGGTCAAAGGCCGACATATTATGTGATACTGTCGACTTTGTACTTAATCGCGACCGCTAAAGGACGAGTAGAATATGAGCATAATTAAAACGGATAAGGATGTTCTGATGCAAACACCTTTGCTCGATACGGTCAAATACCCCTCAGATATGAAGGGTTTTAACCGCGATGAATTAAAGCAATTGGCCGATGAATTACGCTCTGAGGTTATCAGTGCGGTATCTGTGACAGGCGGGCATTTGGGTGCCGGGCTTGGTGTGGTCGAGTTGACTGTGGCTATTCATGCTGTGTTTGACGCCCCGCGTGATAAATTAATCTGGGATGTGGGCCATCAATGCTATCCTCATAAAGTCCTCACGGGACGACGGGACCGTATCCGGACTTTGCGAAAAGGCGGCGGTCTGTCCGGCTTTACCAAACGCGAAGAAAGTGAATATGATCCGTTCGGGGCCGCGCATAGTTCGACCTCGATTTCCGCGGGTATGGGCTTTGCGACAGCGCGCGATCTGGCAGGCCGCGAAGGCCATGTTATATCTGTGATTGGTGACGGGTCTATTACGGCTGGTATGGCTTATGAGGCCATGAATAATGCAGGCGCAACAGATAGCCGCCAAATCGTCATTCTTAATGATAATGATATGTCAATCGCCCCGCCTGTCGGTGCGATGAGCCATATGCTGGCAAAAATGGTCAGCTCGGGTGGTTATCAAAAATTACGCGGTGCAGGCAAAGCCATGGTCAAAGATGCGCCGCGCCCAATTAAAAACTCGGCCCGCAAAGCCGAGGAATATACGCGCGGCATGTTTATGGGCGGGACGTGGTTTGAGGAATTGGGCTTTTATTATGTCGGCCCGGTTGACGGGCATGATCTGGATGCGCTGATCCCCGTCCTAGAAAACGTTAAAAACATGAAAGACGGCCCGACCCTTATTCATGTCGTCACGCAAAAGGGTAAGGGCTATGCTCCCGCCGAAAACTCTGCGGATAAATATCACGGTGTCTCCAAATTTAACATTGTGACGGGCGAGCAAAGCAAATCCAAACCCAATGCGCCCAGCTATACGCAGGTCTTTGGCAATAGCCTGATAAAGGAAGCTGAAAAAGACGACAAAATCGTGGGTATCACGGCCGCCATGCCGGGCGGGACAGGGATCAAACTGTTCGGAGAGCGTTTCCCAGATCGTACATTTGATGTCGGTATTGCCGAGCAACATGCTGTGACATTTGCGGCAGGGCTTGCAGCGGATGGTTTCAAACCTTTTGCCGCGATTTATTCGACTTTCCTACAAAGGGGCTATGATCAGGTCGTTCACGATGTGGCCATACAAAATCTGCCTGTGCGCTTTGCGATGGACCGCGCGGGACTTGTCGGCGCTGACGGGCCAACCCATGCCGGGGCCTTTGATATTGCCTATCTGGGATGTCTGCCGAATTTCGTACTTATGGCCGCGGCTGACGAAGCCGATTTGGCGCGCATGGTCGCGACAGCTGTGGCTTATGACGAGGGACCGATTGGGTTTCGTTATGCGCGCGGCGAAGCAACGGGTATTGAAATCCCTGAAAACCCCGCCCCGCTGGAAATTGGTAAAGGCCGTATTTTAAAAGAAGGTTCGCGTGTGGCGATCTTGTCATATGGCACGCGTCTGGGCGAAGCCATGCAGGCGGCTGACCAGCTCGGTCATTTAGGCTTGCCGACAACGGTCGCCGATGCCCGTTTTGCCAAGCCTCTGGATATGGACCTCGTAAAGAGACTGGCAGATGAGCACGAAGTTCTTATTACCATAGAAGAAGGGTCGGTTGGCGGGTTTGGGGCCTTTGTCCTCCAAGGTCTGGCAAAGGCTGGCCGTCTGGATAATGGGTTGAAAATCCGCACCATGACTTTGCCTGACCGGTTTATCGACCAAGACACACCGGCGCTTATGTATAAAGAAGCGGGACTGGACGCAGACGCTATTGTCGAGACTGTCTTTAAGGCTTTGGGTCAAGATCTGGCAGGCCAGATGTCTTTAGCATAACGGGTTTTTAGGGCGTTAAATGGCTCCGAAGCGCGCCGATATATATCTGGTCGAACAGGGGGTTTTATGAAAGTCGCGCACGTGCCCAAGCTGCTATTAAAGCGGGCTGTGTGAAGGTGAACGGCAAGGTTTTAACCAAGGCGTCTTTCAAACTTGACCATACATATAAAGTCCAAGCCAAATCTGAACATCCATGGGTGTCGCGGGCCGGGATTAAACTGGCCCATGCCTTAACCCATTTCGCGCTTGAGGTGGGTGGGAAGACCTGTCTGGATATTGGCAGTTCGACGGGCGGGTTTAGCCAAGTGCTCTTATTAAACGGGGCCGATAAAATTTATGCTGTGGATGTCGGAAGTGATCAATTACATCCCAGTTTAAAATCTGAAGACAGGCTTATATCTTTGGAAAATACGGATGCGCGAGAACTCACCTTAGATATGATTGGCAAGGCCCCTGATCTTATTGTGTGTGACGCCAGTTTTATTTCTTTGCGTAAAGTTCTGCCAGTGCCGCTGGCGTTAGCAGCACCTCACGGAGAGCTTATTGCTTTGGTTAAGCCGCAATTTGAGGTCGGAAAAGCGGGGATAGGCAGAGGCGGGGTGGTGACATCAGAAACACTGGCACTCCAAGCGCTCTCAGATATTTGTGCATGGATGCAGGCGCAGGGATGGGAAGTGCTTGCCACCACGCCCTCGCCAATTAAAGGCGGTTCGGGAAACCGTGAATATTTGCTACATGCGCGTAAATAAAAAGGGCCAGAGGCCCTTTAAATTATATCCAAATTATCGGAATTCGATATATTAGAAACGTCTATGTCCAAAACCGCTTGAACGGAAGCCACGGTTAAAGCCTCGGCTTCTAAATCCGCGGTTAAAGCCGCGTGATCTGAACCCGCGGTTAAAGCCAGAGCCAATAAATCCGCGGTTAAAGCCAGAGCCAATAAATCCGCGGTTAAAGCCAAATCCATTGCCAACACTAATGCTGACACCGGGAGAGCCGAAAAAGGCACCGCCACTATAGGGGCTGTAATAACCGCCGCCAAAGCCGCGATTAAAGCCGCCACTACGGAAACCTCCTCCGCCAAAACCGGCTGAACGTACAACGCCTCTATTGCTGCCTGATCCGGCGATAGCCGCCCCGGTTACGCCGCCAAGTGCCGCGCCAATAAGCGCGCCTTCGCCGCCATTTCCGCGACCGGCAACGGCTGAACCCAATAGGGCACCTGTTGCAGCTCCGAAGACAGCGCCGGCAAGCTGATCGCCGCTATTGCTGGTTTGATGTCCGTGGCTAAAGCCTGTATTATGGGCATGTGCTGAGATGGGGGCGAGGCTGAGTGTAGCGATACTGGCTAAAATTAGTCCAGCCTTGAACTTTACCTTTGAAGTCATAAGGGTCTCCATTTAAAAATGATAGCACCCGTCCCTGGCACTTATGATGATCTATATATGGCGCAATTTGACTGATTTTGCAAAGAAATCCCGCAGTTTTGGCAATGACAATGCCGTGACTAAAGGGGAGTGAGATGTGAACATAAAAAAAAAGGCCCTTCAAAAAGGGCCGTTTTCATGTCTTTATTGCGGTCTTAGTGATCGCAATTTGATCCTATTTCATGACCAAGATTGTCATAAATTTTTGAACCACCGCTATAGCAATAGTGCTGGCCAGAGCTGCTTGGTAGAGCCGCTGGTGCTGGGAGTGGTGGTAGGCCGCCGGCAAGTCCGGTCTGTAGGCATGTACCATCAGCCTGAATGCTGGTTCCAGAAGGGCAGCTGGCTGTACCGCCGCCAACAACCTGAACGGCGCTATTGCTCGGGACGTTAAATGTCCGGGCTGCGCAAGTCTGGTTGGCTTGCAGAACTGTGCCAGAAGGACAGCTTGCAATGGGGGCAGGTGCCTGAACAGGACGGTCAACATATTTGATGACTTCCTTTTCGATAATCCGAGGGACTTCTACAGTCCGGACGACCTCTTTTGGCACTTCCACAGTTCTTACACGGTCAACATATTTGATGACTTCCTTAGGCACTTCAACAGTACGGATAACCTCTTTTGGCACTTCCACTGTTTTTACGCGGTCAACATATTTGATGACTTCCTTAGGTACTTCAACAGTACGGATAACCTCTTTTGGCACTTCCACTGTTTTTACGCGGTCAACATATTTGATGACTTCTTTAGGTACTTCTACCGTGCGAATGACCTCTTTTGGAACTTCAACAGTGCGGATAACTTCTCTCGGAACTTCGACTGTACGCACGACTTCCTTTTCGATGATCTTTGGCACTTCAACCGTTCTGACACGGTCTACATACTCAACACGTGTTTCAGGTTGGGCATATACAATTGTCTGACGCTCTGGAGCTTGCGGTGCAAAACTCTGAACAGGGATTGTATTGCTGACAAATTGACCGGAATTTACAAGTGTTGATCCACCTGGACCAAATCCAACAGGTCCAACTCCGCCTGGAGCAACACCACCGGGAGCAAAACCTCCAGGGCCAAAACTACCAGGGCCAAATCCGGCACCAGGACCAAATCCCGCACCAGGACCAAATCCACCAGCTGCGCCAAAACCAGCGCCGCCTGTTGGGATAAGTCCGCCATTTACAAATCCGGCAGGTGCACCAAAGCCGGCGCCGCCAGCAGATACAAGACCACCATTTACGAAGCCAGCGGGAGCGCCGCCAACGAAACCACCTTGTGGGAAACCGCCACCGACGAAGCCACCTTGTGGGAAGCCGCCACCGACGAAGCCACCTTGTGGCACGCCGCCGCCTGCAAATCCGCCTTGAGAACCAAATGCGTTGCCGACAACTCCGCCAAGGGCTGCACCAAGAAGTGCGCCTTCGACATTATTACCTTGGCCCGCGATAAGGGCGCCAATGCCTGCGCCAGCACCAGCTCCTGCGAGTGAGCCAAATGTAGAGCTATTGCCAAATCCACCATTGCCTAAAAATCCGGCTTGTGGACCAAAAGCATTACCCGCAACACCGCCAAGGGCTGCGCCTAAAAGCGCGCCTTCAACATTATTGCCTTGTCCCGCGATGAGAGCGCCAATGCCTGCGCCTGCGCCCGCGCCTAATAGTGAATTATTGTCGAAGCCGCCGAAAAACTGCGCATTTGCAGCCGGGGCTATTGATAAGGCGGTAATAGCTACGCCTAGTGCTAGTTTCTTCATAATTGGCTCCTCATGCCTCTTCGCCAGTCTGTGTTTATGACTGCCCCACCACAGGACACGGCGTTAATATGTCAACCTCAAGTGCAAAAACCGCACCAGTTGATAAAAATTTATCATAAATAATATGGGCTCACAAAGGGACTCGCCCCTCAGGGGAACTGTTAAAGCAGTGAAATAGCAGTAGAAATCACAGTTTTTAGCAGTAAAAAGCCCGCTGTGAGCGGGCTTTTCGGGTTTAAAGAGAATGTCGTAGCTTAATAGCCGACACTCCGATTCCGTTTAATATCGCGTCTTTCTTTTTTCAGATATTTAATCTGATAGTCGATATCCTGAATACGACGGGCAATACGCGGAGAGTAATTATATTTGTATTTCTCTTCCAATATGCAACGCTTATCCTTTAGGGCGTCAATTTCGTAATCAATCGCATCAAGGCGCTGACGTCTAAGGTTTTTGCGTTTTAGTTTCGCACTTTTGACGCTAGAACGCCCATCAAAACGGTTATAGTTTGGACTATTGCCGTAAACAGTGGTTGTACCTGCATAAACTATGTCGGAGGAAACCGGTTGTGTGTATGTCGGGCTAGAATATGTCGGGCTCGCATAAGTAGGTGTAGTAACACGCGGACTTGTATAGACCGTCCGACCCTGTGTTTGCACATGTGGCTGAGTATAAGTCGGGGCTTGTGTATATGTCGTCGATGTACCGCCGTCATATGTCGTACCACCATTATTATATGACGTACCATTATTATATGTCGTGCCTGAACTATAGACTGGCCCGCTTGAGACAACAGGTCCCGGATTATAGCCTGGTCCTGCACTGACCTTAATAGATTCGGTTGTGCAATGGCGCTGATCATTGCCAATGCCCACGCCGGCCACTGAGCCTAAGACACCGCCGATTAACGCACCTTCATTGCGGTCACCACGTCCTGCAACGCGTGATCCAATGAGACCTCCTGCAACGGCACCCAGAACGCCGCCAAGTACCTGATTGTTTGAATCAGAGCGTTTGCAGTCATCATAAAGGGTGTTCGCATTTTGATAAGTTTGAGCACTTGCCAATGCAGGGACCGAGAATGCCACCGAAGCGATGAGTGCTGTGGTGAGATTGCGTGTTAAGTTTGTCCTTTTCATAATCAACTCCTAAGTCAAAAGATCTGGGAAATACCTGACCTTGACTATTCCCTATCAAAACCTCTCTGAAGCTTTTCTGAGGCGCTTGTTACACTGGGGTTCATCTATATGGACAAAACATTGCCGTTTTGGACTTTATAACGGCGCCTATTATAGAGTCTGTTATGTTTAGAGATAAAAGACTACACAAAAGCCGATTAAGCGATTAAGTGAGCGAGATGTGCAAAAAAGCAGAAAAATCACAGCAAAAGGGCCCAAACCCTGATCAAAAACCTTGGACGGCCACGGTTTTAACCCTGTTCAAAGACGCCTTTCCGGGGGTTTTGGGGGCGTCAATCATTGGTGGTGCGCAAAAAAGCGGTCTTTGGGCGCTAGAATTAGTGGACATTCGTGATTTTTCGTCTAATAGACACCGCACTGTTGATGATACGCCAGCAGGCGGCGGGCCGGGAATGGTCATAAAGCCTGATATAGCTGGATGTGCGATTGACAGCGTGGTTTGCCCAGATCGTCATTTAAATGAGGATTTGGCAGATCGTCCATTGATATATCTCACCCCTCGGGGCAAGCCATTAACGCAAAAGCGGGTTAAAGAGCTGGCATCGGGTAAGGGTGTTATTGTGTTTTGTGGACGGTTTGAAGGCCTTGACCAACGGGTTATCGAGTCCCGCCAAATGGAAGAAATTTCAATTGGTGACTTTATACTCGCCGGCGGTGAGGTTGCAGCCCAAGCCTTGATTGAGGCTTGTGTGCGTCTAATTCCCGGTGTTTTAGGGGATTTGGAGAGCGCAGCGGAAGAGAGTTTTGAGGACGGTTTGCTAGAGTATCCACTCTATACCAAGCCAAGACATTGGACGGATAAAGAGGACGAACGGTCTATACCGGATGTTCTCGTGTCAGGTGACCACGGCAAAATTGCTGATTGGCGTCGGGCACAACAGGAAAAGATAACGCGGGAACGCCGACCAGATCTCTGGAAATCATATCTGGAGACGGCCAACCAAAATGGAGACGGTCATGAATGTGATTGAGAAGTTAAATAAAAAAGAAGAAGCCCGTTTGTTGGAAGGGGGGAAAGTCATCCCTGATTTTTCAGCTGGCGATACTCTGGTTGTGCAAGTTCGGATTACAGAAGGTAACCGTACACGTCTTCAGGCTTTTGAAGGTGTCTGTATTGCGCGCTCAGGAGCAGGCCTTAATGAGAGCTTCACAGTGCGTAAAATCAGCTACGGAGAAGGTGTTGAGCGGGTCTTTCCGGTTTACTCGCCTCTCGTTGAAGAAATTGAAGTTAAGCGCAAGGGTAAGGTACGCCGTGCAAAGCTATATTATCTGCGTGAGCGTCGCGGTAAGTCAGCGCGTATTGCCGAGCGTGTAACAGGACGCGGCATTGTCGCAGCCCGTAAAAAAGGCGAAGCCAAAACTAAAAAATAAAAAGCTTGGTATTTATTTGCCCGTATGACAGGGCAATGACTGAGACGCATTATACTTATTTGTGAAAACCCGGCTTTGAGGCCGGGTTTTTCTATTCAACCTCTATTCATAAACATGAACATAGTGTGAGATTTCCTAATATCTGGAGGCATTATGGAAAGTTTAAAAAATCTAATCGGGGTGAATAGGTTTGAAGGTTTAACCAATACAGGCATTGAACTTGCGACCAATGTATTGATTGCAGCCCTCATTCTTATAGTGGGTTTATGGATTGCGAAACGCATTCAAAACCTGATTGTAAAGTTGAGTAAGAAAAGTCCACATCTGGATGAGACTTTATTTAAATTCTTAGCCAGTATCGCAAAATTTGTGGTTATGGCGTTCACTTTTATCGCTGTGCTTAATCGCTTCGGTGTTGAGACGACCTCGATTGTGGCCCTTTTGGGTGCGGCAGGTCTTGCCGTTGGTCTGGCCTTGCAAGGCGCGATGTCAAATATGGCCGCTGGCGTTATGTTGATGTTATTTAGACCCTATAAAGTGGGTGATTTCGTCGATGCTGCTGGTAAATTCGGTAATGTAGAAGAGGTCAGCCTCTTTACGACTGTCTTGCAGACTTTTGATAATCAGCAAATCATCATACCGAACGGTAAAATCTGGGGTGAGCAAATCATCAATCACAGCCATCACCCAGTTCGCGGTGTCGATATGAAGTTCAATGTTGCTTATGGTGATGACACAGACAAAGCTCGTAAAGTGATTATGGACGTTCTCAATGCGCATCCGCATATCAAGTCCGATCCAGCACCTTTTGTTGAAGTCGAGACTTTAAGCGAACGCTCAGTCGAGTTTCTTGTGCGTCCGTTCACAGATGGTGCCCATTACTTTGATGTGGTTTATTCTGTGCCCGAGCAGATCAAGAAAGCTCTGGGTAAAGCGGGTATGAGTGTGCCTTATCCTCAAACCAAAGTGGTTATGGTCAAAGAATAGGCTTGCCACTCAAGTTAATTATTGAGCCTCGCGCAATGTCGCGGGGCTTTTTTTTATGCGTGACCGAATGTGAAAGCGTAACCCCTTACTCCCAAAAGGGGCGTTAAGACTTTATTTATGGTAAATACAAATTAACGATTTCGGGCCGTTTTTTCCAGCGCGAGTTCAGGAAAGTTCAGCTATGTTTGCCCCTATTGGATGGGACTGCATTGTGGGAGATGCAGTCTTCATTCAGATTAGGAGTAAATAAAATGAGCGCCAATATGAATGCGACGGCCTTGATGGACGTCATAGAGGACTGGTTAAAAACCATGCCTGAAAAATTGAAGGTTGCGTGTGAAACCGACTCTCAGAAAGAGCTGAACCAGACCTTGACGAGTCTTGGTTATGGTGAGCCGTTTGATAGTGAACAGCGCGCCATTAACGAGAAACTCATTCAGGCACGCGCCGGTGGAATGGCCAGTCTGGTTATATGGGGTTTCTATCAGGACTATAAGATTTGTGGTCAGTCCTACTAACGGACATTCCAATTTCCTAAAATCATAGTGGTGCGCAATGGGGCAGGGCTGACTGGTTTATTCCATGCCCATTTCTGCCATAGCGCGTCTAGCGGCTCTAAAGCACTCCAGTGATTGCGGCACCCCGCAATAAATAGCAATGACATGGATAATGGCGCGTAGCTCCTCGCGGGTGACACCATTTTTAATAGCACCCTTACAATGAAGCTCCCATTCATGCATTTTACCAAGTGCGCCAATCATGGTCAGGTTCATCATGGAGCGTGTTTTGGCGTCAATGACATCATCAGACCAGCCAAAGCCCCAGCACCACGCCGTCATGGCCTCTTGAAAGGGTTTTGAGAAATCATCGGCTTTGACGAAATTAGCCTCGACATATTCGGCCCCTAAAACCTCTTTGCGTTTAGCAAGGCCTTTTTCAAATAAATCTTCATTCATGTCTTTATCCTATTTTGATACCGATATTTTTCGTTTGCACATAATTCATCAGAGCTTCGCGGCCTTTTTCGCGCCCATAGCCAGATTTTTTATAACCGCCAAAGGGGGTTTCTACCCCGCCCGCATACCATTCATTTATAAATATCTGACCGGCTTTAACCTGACGGGCGACCTGCATGGCCCGGTCAATATCCCGCGTGAACACGCCGCCTACAAGACCGTATTGGCTATCATTGGCAATATCGATCGCCTCCTGATCGGATGAGAATTTTAGAACGGACAGAACAGGCCCGAAGATTTCTTCTTGTGCTATCTCCATATCCCGCGTGATGTTGGTCAGCACGGTTGGCTCTAGGAAGAAACCCGGATTATTGAGCTTACGCCCGCCGGCCGCCGCTACAGCACCTTGGACTTGGGCTTGCGAGCAAAGTCTGGCGGCGCGGTCGCGTTGCTTCTCTGAGACCATAGCGCCCATATTTGGTCCGAATTCTGCTCGGTCTATGCCGGGGCCAACGGAAAGAGATTTGGCCAGTTCTGTAACGCCTTGTACAACATGGTCATGTATGTCTTCATGCACAATCATGCGCGACATGGCCGAGCAAACTTGGCCGGCATTAAAATAAATGCCCCAGCGAATGTCTTCCATGAGGCGCTCTATATTGGCGTCTGCATGCACAATCGCAGCGGATTTCCCGCCCAGTTCAAGTATACAGGGCACGACATTTTGGGCCGCCGCAGTGGCGATGGCGATACCTGTCGGGACAGAGCCGGTAAAGACGATCTGGTCAATTCCGGTATGGGCGCAAAGGGCCGCGCCCGCCTCGTGTCCGTGGCCGCATATAATATTGACGGCTCCGTCGGGAAAGCCAGCCGCTTCTGCGGCTTTGGCGAAAAAGGTATTGGTCAGCGGATCAAGCTCGGGCGTTTTTACGACAACCGCATTGGCCGTCGTTAAGGCCGCAGCAATACCGCGCGCGGTCATTTCTAATGGGTAATTCCACGGAATGATCTGGGCAGACACACCGCGCGGTTCGTAATGGGTGAAATCAAAATAATCTTTGCCCAAAGGAATTGAGCGGCCTTCCATGGTTTCGGCCTGATTACCATAATATTCAAAATAACGCGCCGCCCCTTCAATTTCGATACGGGCTTCCCAAAGCGGTTTACCGGATTCGAGCGTTAATATCGGCGCGATCTCCTCAATATGATCCAGCAGATAATCCCCGATTTTACGCACCATACGGCCGCGCAAAACGGGGCGTAGATCAGACAGGGCGCCGCTCTCATGGCATTTGCGCGCAGCAGAGACAGCCGCGTTGACATCCGCAATATTGGCGCAGGCTTGCGCGGCGAGTTTTTCACCTGTGGCGGGATTAAGAACAGTGATAGGCTCTGCTCCGCCATCGACAAATTTACCGTCAATATAATTTTGCCAATAGGGTTTGACGTTATAAGTGCGCATCTACCGCCTCTCTCATCCAGTTTTGTAAGGCCTGAATGGAATGTTCTGAATTTACCCCGCCTTTGGGGTCAAGCACGAGAGGGCCGGGCTTATATCCGCGCGAATTAAGACCGCGCTGAATGGACTCGACCAAATGTATGTCTTCCTCAACCGTTGTTTCGCGGTCTTGCACGGCGAGTTGTTTCGCGATTTTTTCGCTCTCGCTATCATGGGCATACCAACCCCGATAAAGAATGACATGGTCAGTGTCGATAATACGCCAGTGATAGGTATTGAGCACATTTCCCGGATAGACCTGAAAGGAAAAAAGCGGCCATAATAACCAAGACGAATATTGGCCTGCGCGGGGATTGGACTCCAGATCAATCGGATAGGTCATATCCGAGAGATCATCTTGGCACTCTGTTGTATGGCGCAGGCAATAGCCTTGGGGCTGAATGTCATAAGTCTCAGGCTTAATCACACCTGTTGAAAATGTCGGGTGATTGCGCGAGCAATGATAACATTCTGAATAGTTCTCAACCGAGACTTTCCAATTTGTTTTTTCGGGTATTTCAATAAATTCTATAGGGCGTAAGGCCTCGATATTGGGGACGAATTCGGAAAGCTCGTCGCGCACGCCCGGGAACCACTCATCCATTGGCGCGGCGGTTTCGTCCAGATTAACGAAGATAAAGCCGTGAAAGATTTCAACCTTGACTTCGCTAAGGCAAATTTTGGATTTATCAAAACCGGGCACGCTTTGTGTATTTGGCCCGCCGCGAAGCGCCCCGTTAAGCTCATAGGTCCAAGCATGGTAGGGACAGACGAGTAATTTCGCCTGACCAGAACCGGACACAAGTTCATGGGCGCGGTGTTGGCAGACATTATAAAAGATTCTAATTTTGTCTTTTTGCGCGCGAATACAGAATAAATTTTCCCCCGCAATCGAGAATGTAAAATAATCCCCGACATTTTCGACCTGACTGATATGTCCGGCAAATTGCCATGTTTTTGCAAGCATATGGGCTTTTTCGATCTCGAATATAGCGGGATCGGTATAATAACGCGCCTCTAGAGATAAAATCGGCTCTGTCACAGCTTTGACCTAGTCTTGGTTTCCTTCGTCATAATATAGACCTAAATCATGACGACGACTATGGAAGGCGTCAACACGGTTGACGATTTTCTTGCTCGAGCGGGCAACAACAAATGAGAGTAATGTTTCAAGCAGGGCAATGGTTGAAACCGAGGACGGGAAAAATTGCGGCGTATCCGAGACAATGATGAATTTATGATCGGCTTGACGAATGATAGGTGAGGTCGGGCTGCTTGAAATCGCGATGATTTTAACACCTTGTTCTCTGGCGATTTCAACGGTCTTGACGACTTCCTGCCGATAGGGCGAACAGGTGATCGCGATAAGAACGTCTTGTGTGTCCGCCCAGGCCAGATCATCTGTGGCCGTGCTGCCAGCCCTCGGAATAGCATGAAATTTGACCATGCCCGTGCGGGCCAGATAGGTGAAATTTCGTGCATTGGCATTATTAATACCAACCCCGAGTGTGAAGACCTCATTGGCACTCCATATCGTATCAGCAGCCGCGCTCAGCTCTTCAAGTTTAATCCCCGCAAATGTTTCTTCCAGATTGGAAATCGCCGAGTGAACCATATCGCTATAAAGCGTGCCTAGCTTGCCGTTCTGGGCCAGCGATTGTAACCAGCGCGCGCGGTCTGGAAAATTAACGCGGCCTCGCCTGATGTCCTCACGAAAGACTTCTCTGAAATCCTCATAACCTGCAAGCCCGATAGAGCGCGCCATACGTACAAATGTATTGGGTGAAACTTTAGCGGCATCCGAAATTTCGCGAATAGAAGATACGCTAATATCATTCGGGTTTTCCAAAATATATTGGGCTGCCTTGCGCAGTTGCGGACTAAAACTTTCGAAATTATCTGACAAATGCCCCAATAAGGCATCGGGGGCCGTAAAATCAGTTTCTGGTACATTTATGTCTTTCATTGTTGACTATGGTATATTTGTATCATAGCTAAGTCAAATAAATTAAGCTGCTTTCAGATACTACGCCTAGAAAAAAGAGCCTCTTATGTCCAAACCGTCCCAAGCCGTTCCGAGTACTGCCCGCGTGGTTATTATAGGCGGGGGCGTCATGGGGTGCGGTATTGCCTATCATCTGGCCCATGAGGGTTGGACGGATATTGTCTTGTTGGAAAAACACGAACTGACATCGGGCTCGACTTGGCACGCCGCTGGGCAAATCACCCACTCGACCAGCTCTTACGCGCTGGGCAAATGTGTGGATTATAATATCGGGCTATATAATGGCGGGCTGGAAGCCGAGACAGGCCAGTCTACGACATGGCATGGCTGCGGTTCTTTTCGTCTGGCCTATGATCCGGATGAGCTGGACTGGCTCAAATATACACGCTCTATCAATATTGCGCTGGGCTTTAATTCTGAACTGGTCGGGCCTGAACGCATAGCAGAGCTTCACCCTTTTTATAATTTAGACGGGGTTATCGGGGCCTTGCATACACCGGATGATGGTCATGTTGATCCTTCAGGTGTGGCGATGGGCTTGGCTATCGGGGCGCGGCAGCTGGGCGTGAAAATTATACGTCAGTGCCGGGCGAGTGATGTGAAGCTTCAACCCAATGGGGAATGGAAGGTGTCGACCGCCCACGGCGACATAGTATGTGAGCATGTTGTCAATGCAGGCGGCACTTATGCCCGCCAGATCGGGGCGTGGAGCGGGATCAATATTCCCACGACTTCTATGACACATCATTATTTTGTCACCGAGACTGTGCCTGAATTTATGGAGCTGGAGACAGAACTGCCTGTCATTCGTGATGATAAACTCGTCTCGGGCTATGTGCGCATGGAACAAAAATCAGGTTTGATCGGGATTTACGAGAAAGCCAATCCGAATGTCGTCTGGGATGATCATTGCCCGTGGGAGGCGGAGAACCATTTATTTGAAGCCGATTATGACCGTGTTATGCCATGGTTGGAAAATGCGATGGGCCGCATGCCGATATTTTCAGAACTGGGGATCAAGCGCGATGTGCACGGGGCGATCTCACATCCACCCGATGGTAACCCGCTGATCGGGCCAGCGCCCGGCGCGCGTAATTATTGGTGTTGTTGCGGCACGCAAATTGGCATTGGATGGGGGCCGGGCCTGACGCGAGAATTGGCGCGCTGGATGGTACACGGCGCGGCAGATATTTCTATGCGGGCTTTTGACCCGCGCCGATTTGGGGCCTATGCCACAAAAGAGTGGCAAAATATCAAAGCGCGTGAAGACTATCTTTTACGCCATGAAATCCCGTATCCCCATTTTAACCGCCTTGATGGCCGGCCCGTCAAGAAAAGCCCACTTTACGATATTCTAAAATCCAAAGGGGCTGTGTTTGAGGAAGTTTACGGCCATGAGCGTCCTCGCTGGTTTGCAACGGGGCAGGAAGAACGGCGAGACCATTATAGTTTTGGGCGCAATATTGTGCATGAGCGCGTGGGCGAGGAATGTATGGCAGTGCGCGAGGCCGTCGGCATTATGGATATCTGCGCCTTTACCAAAGTCGAGGTTTCTGGCCCGGATGCGAAGGCTTATCTTAGCCGTCTCATAGCCAATAAGCTGCCCGTTAAAACGGGCACGATTTGCCTGACCCATATGCTTAATCGGCGCGGGCGTATTGAAATGGAAATGACGATTTTGAAACTGGGTAAAGATCGTTATTATCTCACATGCGCGGCCTTTTTCGAACAACGCTTGCTTGATCACCTCGCGTTTCACCAAGACGGAGAAGATGTCAATATACGCAATCTCTCAGATGATTGGTTTGCACTGGCCTTACAAGGGCCGAACTCCGCTGATGTTCTTGGGGCACATACGGATGCGTCACTGGATATTGCAGATTTTAAATGGCTTAAAGGGCAGCACATAAAAGTCGCGGGCCATGAGGTCTGGGCTATGCGTATGTCATATGCAGGCGAAATGGGGTGGGAGTTTCACGGCCCGCGCGAAGCCATGGTACCGATCTATGAGGCACTATGGGAGAGCGGACAAAAGTTCGGGATTAAAAACTATGGTAGTTTTGCTATGAATAGTTTGCGCATGGAAAAAATGTTTCCGGGTGCCAGTGAGCTAACCAATGAGGTGACATTGCCAGAGGCCAATGTGATGCGCTTTGTGCGCGTAGATAAAGGCGACTTTTTAGGCCGCGACGAAACAGTCACAAGCCTAAAAGCGAAAACTATGCCGTGGATTTGCACCTATCTGGCAATTGAGCCTGACGGTGCGCATGATGGGCATGGCGGCGAGGCGGTTCTGATGGACGGAAAGGTCGTCGGGACAACCAGCTCTATGGCCTATGGTCATGCCTGCGGTAAAATCATGGCCTTTGCCTATGTTAAACCCGAAGCGGCAAAGCCCGGTCAAAACTTACAAGTTGTTATTGCGGCTAAGCCCCGCGCGGCAATTGTGATGGACCACGCGATTTACGACCCAGAAAGCAATAGGCCACGTCATGTCAACTGATATACCCAAAACAATGAACGCTTTTGTTCTCACAGAGCATGGCGGTATGGACAAGCTGGAATACCGTACGGATTATCCCGTACCGCAAATATCAGATGATGAAGTGCTCATACGCGTTGCAGCGTGCGGTCTTAACAATACGGATGTGAATACGCGCGTTGGCTGGTACTCTAAGGCCGTAGACGGGGCGACCGAAAGCGAAGGCATTGACAGTGATGATGAGGATGCAGGTTGGGGCGGTACGGCCCTGCAATTTCCGCGCATACAAGGGGCGGACGTGGTAGGTCACGTCGTGGCTGTCGGGGCGAAGGCACCACAAGACCTCATGGGCAAAAGAGTGATGATTGATTGCTGGATGCGAGATTGGGATGACCCTGAAAATAAAAACAAGGCGGGTTATTTTGGCTCTGAAATGGACGGCGGGTTTGCAGGCTTTACCAAGGTGGAACACCAGATGGTGCATATTGTAGACAGTTCTCTCACAGATGCTGAACTTGCGACATTCGCCACGAGCTGGATGACCGCGGAAGGCATGTTAAATCGTGCCGCTGTGGGCACGACGGATACGGTGCTTATCACGGGCGCTTCTGGCGGAGTTGGCTCGGCGCTAATCGCACTGGTAAATCTGCGCGGGGCGCGGACGATCGCGCTCACATCATCGGCAAAACAAGAAAAGGTCGCGAGCCTTGATCCGTCTAAAATCATTTTACGGGGAGAGACATTAAAATCCGCTCTTAAGGATGAGGAGGTCACGGTTGTGGCAGATGTCGTTGCGGGGGGGATTTTTCCTGACCTTATTCACGTCATAGAACGCGGGGGACGATATGTAACCTCGGGCGCGATAGCGGGCGCTTTGGTTGAACTTGATATACGCACGTTATATCTACATGACCTCACATTATTAGGCTCCACCGTTGTACCCTTGGGCACCTTTGCTGACCTCATGGGTTATATCAATAAAGGCCAGATTAAACCCGCTTTGGCCGCGAGCTATCCTTTGGCGGAGCTACACGCTGCCCAACAGGCTTTCATAGATAAAAAACATGTCGGCAATATTGTCGTAACAATGGACGGTTAGGTGAGAAAACTGAGATGAA
>CAZNCJ010000046.1:0-18699 GCA_964571595.1 uncultured Caulobacterales bacterium
TCTGGCCGGATTTAACGGCGGCGGTGAAGGCCCGGTAAAACAAATTGCCAAGACGCTGAAAAAAGCCAAGCTCAACAGCAAACCTTTCTCTTATTGCCCGCATACGCATTACCAACGCATTGAGCATAATGGTACAGTTGTTTTAGTGGATACGGGTGCTAATCCGCCGCGCCCTTATGACAGCGCAGCCCATCTTGCTCCTTTGGCCATAGATGTCTCAACTGCGGCGGGGCGTTTATTTGTCAATTGCGGCTGGAACCCTGAACAGCCCGAACATTGGCACCGCGCTATGCGCTCAACTGCGGCGCATTCTACACTATGCCTCAACGCGCAATCTGCGGGTTCATTGCTTAAACCGGGCTGGACCAGCCATGTTTTAAATGATGCCATTCGCGAAGATGTCGGCGCGGTCAATGTCTCTCGCAAAGAGCAGGATATGGGGGTCTGGCTGGAAGCCTCGCATGAGGGCTATCAAAAAAGTGCAGGCCTGAACCATAGACGCAGGCTCTATCTCTCCGTTGACGGGCATGATCTGCGCGGGGAAGACAGTTTGGCCGTGCCTTTAGGCGCAGCTCCGATAACACGTGATGAAATCCCCTATACAATCCGCTTTCATTTACACCCCTCGGTTAAATTGACATTGGCGCAAAATTTACAAAGTGCTTTGCTTATACAGCCCGGTAATATTGGCTGGCGTTTTCGGACGGATGGCGGACCCCTTTCTATCGAACCTTCTGTTTATCTGGGTAAAGGCTCCCATCCTGTCAAAACCCAGCAGCTTATAATCTCGGGATTAGCTCTGGGTGATAGTGACGGCGAAACGCGCTCTAATCGTGTCCGCTGGTCTTTAAAACGCCTTGATAACGCTTAAAATCCAACCATATTTCACAGATTTCAACAGTTATATCTTCTGACATCTTTTTTTACGTCGCCAGTCATGTTAGGCGGCGCGGATATGAGTAACTGGAATTAATTTATGCCTGCGCCAAATCCTAACTTACCGCCCTTTGATCCAAGCCGGAACAGACCCGTTAAACGCGCACTCCTCTCCGTGTCAGACAAATCCCGTCTTATTGACCAAGCCCGGGCTTTACATGCACGCAATGTTGAGCTGATCTCAACGGGCGGGACTTTTAAAGCCATCCATGCGGAAGGCATACCTGTCATCGACGTTGCTGATGTCACACAATTTCCAGAAATGATGGACGGGCGCGTTAAAACCTTACATCCCATGATACATGGCGGATTGCTGGCAGATCGGGATTTGGACACGCATAATAAGGCTATGGATACCCATAATATTGGCCCGATAGATTTGCTGATTGTCAATCTCTACCCGTTTGAGAAAACTGCTTTAGCTGGCGGGTCATATGAAAGCTGTGTTGAAAATATTGATATAGGCGGCCCTGC
The DNA here is from genome assembly GCA_964571595.1 of uncultured Caulobacterales bacterium. Lineage (GTDB taxonomy): Bacteria > Pseudomonadota > Alphaproteobacteria > Caulobacterales > Maricaulaceae > CALCKU01. The sequence goes on from CAZNCJ010000046.1 coordinate 1,411, forward strand.
TATGATACGGGCTGCGGCCAAAAATCACGCCCATGTCGCCGTCTGTGTCGACGCGGATGACGTTGATCTGGTTCTGGCAGATATGGATAAATTTGAAGGCCAGACCAGCGGTAGTTTACGCCAGAAGCTCGCGGCGAAATGTTATGCCCGTTCTGCCGCCTATGACGCAGCGATAGCAAACTGGTTTGCCAATAGACTTGAAGATAACGCCCCCGATTACAGAGCCCAAGGCGGCGCCTTAAAACAAAGCTTGCGTTACGGTGAAAATCCACACCAAAGCGCAGCCTTTTATGCTGACGGAACAGAGCGCCCCGGCGTCGCGACAGCCAGCCAAGTCCAAGGCAAGGCCTTATCTTATAATAACATCAATGACACAGATGCCGCCTATGAGCTTGTCTCTGAATTTGGGGACACAGCGAAAGGGGCCAAACCAGCAGTCGCCATTATCAAACACGCAAATCCGTGCGGAGTAGCCGTCGCAGATGACTTCATAACGGCCTATAAAAACGCACTGGCCTGCGATCCTGTTTCGGCCTTTGGCGGTATTGTTGCCCTAAACGGGCCTTTGGAAGCCGAGACGGCCACAGAGATTATAAAGGTCTTTACCGAAGTCGTTATCGCGCCGTCAGCCAGCCAAGAAGCCTTGGATATTTTTGCTAAAAAGAAAAACCTGCGCCTTTTAATTGTCGGGGGTCTGCCTGATCCTAAGACGCCAGGCTTAACCCAGCGCAATGTCGCCGGCGGGATTTTAGTGCAAGACCGTGATAATGGCTCTCTCGATCCAGCCGCGCTCAAAACCGTGACCAAACGCGCGCCTAGCAAAGCCGAAATGGCAGATCTGCTTATGGCATGGCGCGTCGCCAAGCATGTTAAATCCAATGCGATTATTTACGTCAAAGACGGTTCAACCGCCGGGATTGGCGCAGGCCAGATGAGCCGGATTGACAGTGCGCGCATTGCCGCCAGAAAAGCTATTGATGCCCAAGAAACTGCGGGGTGGGAAACACCGCGCACACAAGGCTGTGCCTGTGCGTCTGATGCCTTCTTCCCTTTTGCGGACGGAATGCTGGCGGCTGCCAGCGCTGGTGCGACAGCGATCATACAGCCAGGCGGCTCTATTCGGGATGATGAGGTGATAAAAGCCGCAGACGAAGCCGGGATCGCCATGGTCTTTACCGGCATGCGTCATTTCAGACATTAAATTCTCTAAAACGACCATACGGGCCTGATAAGCCCCCAATCGGCATAAGATTTGCACGCCTCCTCTCAAGCAGGAGAACTATATGCAAGGGCTATATAAATTGATCAGAGATATGGCAGCGGTGATTGTCCCGCTCATCATATTGGCCTTACTTGTGCCCGCACTTATATCAACCGATGTCAGCAATCGCTTAAAGGGCCTTTGTATCGGCGTTTATCTTAGCCTCTCCATTATCGGTGTCATAAATATTTGGCGAGACACAGAGCAAGAAGAATAAGTGACCTCAAGACGTGCTGTCCTTGAATAATATAGAAAAATATTGAGCTATATTACACTTTATATGTAATTCCAGTTGGGTTTTCCTTGCAATTTTATGCAAAATAGTTGAATAGGCGGCCATATATTTTTCAACTTTAATTCAGGAAAAAATGCATGAGTTTCAAAGGCTATCAACTTGACGACCGTCTCAAGGCCCAAAAGGAATCTAAACTGGCCATGTTAGAACGGGTAAAAGCCAAGAAATTAGACCCGGAAGCCCGCGCTAAAAAAATGGCGGAACGTGCGAAAGTTGAAGAAGCTCGTGCCAAACGCGAATCTGAGAGAGCGGAAAAACGCGCAGAGGAAAAAGCCCGTATTGAGCAAGAACGCGTTGAAAAAGAACGCAAGGAAAAACTTGCCCAAGAAGCCCGCCTTAAAGCGGAAGCTGATTTGAAAGCTGCGCAAAAAGCCCGCCGCGATGCAAAATATGCCGCCCGTAAGGCGCGTCGCTAAACGCAGCTAAACTCTCATTTATTTAGGCTTTCCAGCCCCAATGCAGGGCGGCAATCCCACCTGTAAAATCCTGATAGCCCACACGCGTAAATCCCGCCTGAGAGATCATATTGGCAAAAGGCTCTTGTCTCGGAAATTTGCGAATACTTTCGACAAGATATTTATAGCTCGGCGCATCATTGGCCAGCAAGCCGCCCAATTTGGGAATGACATTAAAAGAATAGGCATCATAAATTGCGCGCAAGGCTTTATCGGACGGGGTTGAAAATTCTAAGATAAATAAACGCCCGCCCGGCTTTAGGACGCGGTAAAAATCACGCAAGGCTTGATCGCGGTCTGTCACATTCCGAATACCAAAGCCAATCGTAACCGCATCCGCGTAATTATCAGGAAAGGGCAGATTTTGAGCATCTCCGCAAACGCGCGTAAGGTTCAGCCCCTTATCTTTTTTGGGATCGATACCCGCAACCAGCATTTCAGCGTTAATATCACAAATTATAGCTTTGGCAGCCAGACCACCGCGGCGCAAACGCACCTCTTGCGCCCGCCGGATAAACCGCCGGGCAAGATCGCCCGTCCCCCCTGCCACATCAATCAGGCACTCGCCGGGTTGAGGGTTAAGTTTTGCGATAGTCAAATTTTTCCAGATCCGATGAATACCTAAAGACATGGCGTCATTCATCAGATCATATGACGGGGCGACAGAATCAAATACGCCGCGCACCCGCGCCGCCTTCTCGCTCTGCGGGACGTTTTCAAAACCAAAATCAATTGTCTTTTCTGCCATTACCGCTATCTGTCATATTCTAAAGCAAATTACCATAGGACATCATGCCCGAACTGCCCGAAGTTGAAACCGTATGCCGCGGACTAAGCCCCTTCATGGAAGGCTTTATCTTTAATGAGGTTATTTTAAACCGCCCAAATTTGCGTTTTCCCTTTGCCCCCGACTTTATAGAGCAGCTTGAGGGACAAACCCTTACTCGCCTGAAGCGGCGCGCTAAATTCCTACAAGCCGAACTGGATACAGGCTACCGCCTTTTCATGCATCTGGGCATGTCAGGGCGCTTTACCATTGAGCGCAGCGCCTCAGACCCAAAAACGCTTGGCGAATTTGCTAGAGAGCTAAATACGAACCCGAAACATGAGCATGTCATTTTTAAAATGAGCAGCGGATACACCATCACTTATAATGATCCGCGCCGCTTTGGGTTTATGGAGCTTATCCAAAAGGGCGCCCCCTATAGGCTAGACGGTCTGGGGCCAGAACCATTGGGCAATGATTTTAACGCCCCCGCCCTGTCAAAAGCCCTTAAAGGCCGTAAAAGCAAAATTAAAGCCGCCTTGCTGGATCAAAAAATAATTGCGGGTCTGGGTAATATATATGTCTGCGAAGCCTTATTTCGCACAGCTGTCTCGCCGCTCAGGGAGGCAGGCAGTCTAAAGCCCAAAGAAATCGAACGCCTCGTGACATATATAAAGGATGTGATCAGAGAGGCGATAGAGGCGGGCGGGTCCAGCTTGCGCGATTTTAAAAATACTGATGGCGATTTGGGTTATTTTCAACACAACTTCCAGGTTTATGGCCGTGAAGGTCAAGACTGCACAAATTGTAAATCACCGATAATTCGGATAACCCAATCTGGGCGATCAAGTTTTTATTGCAAGGCTTGCCAAAACTAACTCTCTTCGTCTAAAAGCGCCGCGACTAATTACAAAAGAGAACTTATGCCCTATGAAATGATTGATTTAACGCGTGACGGCCATGTCGCGACCTTGCGTCTTGACCGTCCAAAAGCCTTAAATGCGCTGTGCATCGATATGATGATCGAGGTAGCAGAAGCTCTCGCCGCCCTTGAAAAAGATGACGAGATTGGATGCGTTATCCTCACTGGCTCTGAAAAAGCCTTCGCTGCGGGGGCCGATATCAAGGAAATGCAGGATAATCAGTATCTCGATATTTATAAAAATGATGTCTTTGGAGATTATCACGAAGCTATTGCGCGTTTTCGCAAGCCTATCATTGCGGCCGTTTCTGGTTATGCCCTTGGCGGCGGATGTGAGATTGCCATGATGTGCGACATGATTTTCGCCTCTGATACGGCGAAATTCGGCCAGCCGGAGATTAATCTGGGTGTTATGCCCGGTATTGGCGGCACACAGCGCCTTACCCATGCCATCGGCAAAGCTAAAGCCATGGATATGTGCCTCACAGGACGCATGATGGACGCAGAAGAGGCGGAAAGGGCTGGTCTGGTTGCCCGTATCGTGCCTATGGACGATCTTATGAGTGTGACATTGGACGCTGCCCGTAAAATTGCAGGACAAAGCCAACCCATCGCCATGATGACAAAAGAAACGATTAATATGGCGTTTGAAATTCCTTTGGCGCAGGGCATTCGCTATGAAAGACGCTTATTCCAAAGCATGTTTACAACCGATGACCAAAGCGAAGGCATGACGGCCTTTATAGAAAAGCGCAAACCCCATTTTAAAAATAAATAACAGGTCGCAATCATCAGTTGACGTATAGGCCGCGTAAGGCTATAGGCTGCGCTTGCGGATTGACCCTTAAGGACAAGGCAAAGAGGAAATTATGGCAAATACTTCATCAGCTAAGAAGGCTGTACGTAAAATGGCAAGAAAGACCGAGGTTAACAAAGCCCGTCGGTCACTCGTTCGCGGTAAAATCCGTCAGGTAGAAGATGCCATTACAAACGGCGACAAGGCCGCAGCCGCGTCTGCGCTAAAAATTGCCGAGCCAGCAATGATGCGGGCCGTTGGCAAAGGTGTCTTCCACAAAAATACAGGCGCACGTAAGATCTCACGCCTTAATAAGCGCGTTAAATCTATGGGCTAGTTCTATTTGGTCGATTTTGTCGCCTAAATAACACTAATGAGACCCAAAACCATGTTGTGGGCAAACACCGGAGCCAGTCTCCGGTTTTTTAATGCCTAAATTTTCGATCTATGAGAGCCATAAAATGGCACCCCTCACTTTTCTTCGATATTATGGGGGGTTTTTAATGGTTTTGAGGAAAATTTAAGAGGTGGAAAATCGCGCAAATAAAAAAATTTAAAAAAAATTTTTAGGCTAATTAACTATGAAAATTAGCTTTTTTTCGAGTCAATAGAAAAGAGTGTCTTTAAACGTGAATTTCTTCGTTGACGCCGCAAAATATTCACGTTTAAAAGGGGTCATCAACCTATTAAAGATGGTCGGGGTTAAGCATAAAAATGCAACTGTCACTCTAGAATGAGTTGGGATAAAACCTGTTGGAATTTTGCGTTCTAATTCAACAGGCATCTGAAAAATATAAAAAAAACAAAGGCTTACCCGCTTAAGCCTTATGGGTTTGTGTGGAGTTTTGCCAAGTGAGTGACGGTTGGGACGAGGAGGATGAGACAAATATGAGTCCTCCGGATTTATATACAGGTGAATCCCCCTTACAAAGTGCTCATAAGGTCTGGGCTAAGGTTCAAAATGATCTCGCTTATGCCCTTGGAGCGAATGTTCACAGGTCTTGGACAGCCCGCTTGCGTATAAGTGATGCCTGCCCGCACACCATCACGCTCAGCGCGCCCAGCCGCTTTGTCGCCAATAAGATCGAAAATACCTATATGGAGACGATAAAACGGCTCTGGAACAAGCATGATGTGGTCTTGCCGCCTCGAAAATCCATTATATCCGCGCCAGTTTCGAACTCCAAACCCCAAAAATATACGCTAAATCAAGGTCGAGGCCCCAATAAAGCGAAAATAAATGCCAAAAGAGGGCTTTATTCAGCTTATCAGGACAATTCTAGGCTTTCCGGTAGATATGGAAGCCCCCTGAAGGGAAATGATAAAGGGTCTAAGGAGAACGCTAATACTGAGAAGGGCTTGGGCGCTACAGGCACTGGCGCAACCGGGTCACAGCCTTATAGCCACACTCCGCACTATGCAGGCTCTAAAGCCCAAGGCAATTCCCTCGAAATGACGCGCGGACGCTTTACCTTTAATAATTTCGTCGTGGGGCCTTCAAATGAGCTGGCCCATGCGGTTGCCCGGCAAATTTCATCAGAAAATGAGCCGTCTTATAACCCTATTGTCATCCACGGCCAAAACGGCATGGGAAAGACCCACCTTCTATATGCGATCAAACATAAGCTCGAAGAGGAAAATCCGGGGCGGCGCGTACAATTTTTATCTTCTGAAAAATTTGTCAGCAATTTCGTTCGCTCTGTCAGAAAAGGCGGTCGGGACGAAATAGAGCAATTTAAGTCCTCTTTGCGCGATGTTGATCTCTTAATCATAGATGATGCCCATTTCATTGCCGATAAGCCAAATTCCCAAGAAGAGCTCTTACATACGCTAATCTCTCTTGTCGGGGCAGGACGGCAAATTCTGCTGGCCTCTGATCGTCACCCTGACCATATTGAAAAGGCCTCTGATCGCTTAAAATCCTATCTGGCAGGTGGATTGGTCTGTAAATTAGGGGCTGCGGATTATGAACTGCGCCTACGGATATTAGACCGCCTGATTGCAAGGCGAAAAGCTGGCGGGAACTCCAATCTCGCCATTCCGAAAAATGCGCGCGATTTATTGGCGGCTAAAATCAACGCCACACCGCGGGATTTGGAAGGCGCTTTTAATCAAGTTGTCGCGCAAGCTGAGTTTTTAGGCCTACCCATTACGCTGGAATCTGTGCAAGAAACGCTGAGTGATAGTCGTTATGCAGCCGGTCAAAGGCTAACAGTGGATAAAATCCAACGCATCACGGCTGAAGAATTCGGCATTACGCTAGATGATATGACCTCTAAGCGCCGCTCACGCAATATTGCCCGCCCGCGCCAAGTTGCGATGTATTTTTGCAAAACTCTGACAAAACGCTCTCTGCCTGATATTGGACGCCGATTTGGGGGGCGTGACCATACAACTGTCATGCATGCGGTAAAACGGATCACCAGCTTACGTAAAGAAGATGAGGCCTTTAACGTCCAAGTGCAAAATGTAGAAGACAGATTGAACTTTTAATCCCAACATGTTTCGTCTTAAAGGTGAAAATAATTTGGCATTTTCATCTTTTTGGCTATTGTGTGATTTCAAAATAATCGCTGGAACACAATTTAATTTTTAAAATTATATATCTTACAACGCAGGATAGACTGCCATGAAAATTTCGATCGAAAGACGCGACCTTTTAAAAGCATTAGGCCATGTTCAAAATGTCGTTGAACGTCGCAATACCATTCCTATTTTATCCAATGTTCTTATAACCGCAGAAGGCAAGGCCCTCACCTTTGTGGCCACAGATCTGGATATTGAAATTTCTGAACAAACCTCTGCTAGTATTGACGCACCGGGTGATATAACCGCGCCAGCGCACACGCTTTACGATATTGTGCGTAAATTGCCAGACGGCGCCCAAGTTGGCCTGCAAATCGGCGCTGATGGCCGGCTAGATGTTGATGCCGGGCGTTCTCATTTTACCTTGCCCCTCCTGCCTGCAGGCGATTTTCCTAAAATGACGGCTGACGGGTTTACGCATAATTTCGTTTTATCTGTCGCGGAGCTTTGCCGCCTTATCGACAAAACCCGCTTTGCGATCAGCACAGAAGAAACCCGCTATTATCTAAACGGTATCTATCTTCACGCCCATGACGGGGTCTTGCGCTGCGTGGCCACTGACGGCCACCGCCTGGCTTTGGCCGAAATGGGCCTGCCGGCTGGCGGGGCGGGATTGCCCGGCATTATTATTCCGCGCAAAACCATAGCCGAAGTTCGCCGCCTAATTGACGGAGGTGACGGGGATGTGAGCGTGTCTATCTCAGATGCGAAAATCCGCTTTACCTATGGCTCTGCCGTTATGACATCAAAGCTGATAGACGGGACATTTCCTGATTATGACCGCGTTATTCCCAAGAGTAATGAAAAAGAGCTGGTGGTTGACAATAAGGTCTTTGCTGATGCGGTTGACCGTGTCTCTACCATTTCTGCGGAAAAAACCCGCTCGGTAAAAATGAGCCTCGCACCGGATAATCTCTCTTTGACGGTGAATAATCCTGAACATGGTAACGCCAATGAGGACCTGATGGTCGATTATAGTGCTGAGCCTTTGGAGATCGGGTTTAATGCAAAATATCTGCTGGATGTCACAGGACAAATCGAAGGTCGCGATACAAGGTTTTTCCTAGACGGTCCGGCTTCACCGGCTCTGGTAAAAGATGTTGAAGACCCGTCTAGTCTCTATGTGCTTATGCCGCTGCGCGTCTAAACCCGCCTCGCGTAAATTTCCGGGATGAGTTATTTTAAAAGCCTGCGCCTAACAGATTTTAGATCTTACGGCGCACTTGACCTCGCCCTTGATCCCAGACCCGTCGTCTTATTTGGCCCAAACGGAGCCGGTAAAACCAATCTGCTGGAAGCTATATCTTTCTTATCTCCGGGGCGCGGTTTAAGGCGCGCCAAGATGGAGGCCTTGGCCCGAAGAAAGGAAGACAGCACCGCGCCGGCTTGGGGTGTCACAGCCCATCTCGAACATGAGGGGGAGATCACCAAGCTCGCTGTTGGCCAAGTCCCTGAAGCGCCCAGACGCAGAATTTTAAAAATTGATGACAAGCCCGCAACGGGGGCGGCCATGGCACGCCATGTTAAAATCATGTGGCTTACCCCCGCCCAAGACCGTCTTTTTGTCGGCCCGGCTTCTGATCGCCGTAAATTCCTCGACCGTTTTTCAATGTCCCACACACCCGAGCACGGCTTAAACAGCCTGCGATATGAGAAGGCCCGCGCGGAACGTAACCGTCTATTATCCGAAGGTATAAGGGACCGTGGTTGGTATGACGCCCTTGAAAAAGACATGGCCACACAAGCCGCCAAAATTTCCATAGCGCGAGTAAAAACGGTTAATTTGATCTTGGACGACATTGCCGCGCATGGCACGGGCGTTTTTCCGTCCGCAGGGCTCACGCTTGAAGGCGGGGCGGAAGATATGGCCGCCAGCGGTCTATCAGAGGCTGATATTGACTTCACATTGCGCGAAAATCTGGAGCGCGAGAGAAGCCTTGATATGCGCGCAGGCAGAACCTTGAACGGTGTGCACCGCTCTGATCTGCATGTGAGTTATACCGCCAAAAACATGCCCGCTTCGGCTTGTTCTACGGGCGAACAAAAAGCGCTTTTGATCGGCCTGACACTGGCCCATGCCCGCGCACAAAAAGCCCATAGGCCCTTTTTATTACTGGACGAAATCGCCGCCCATCTTGATGAAGACCGCCGCGCGGCCTTGATCGAGACTTTGCTGGAACTCGACCAGCAGGTCTTTATGACGGGTACGGATGTGGAGCTATTTGAAGCCTTTGCCGGAAGGGCGCAAATTTTCAAAATCACCGACAGCCAAGCAACGCCCCATATGCAAACATAGCTCAGTCGGCCATCCACATAATGCCTCTAAGTTTTTATCGGGGTTTTGTCTTTGAATTTGCAAATATCAATAATCGCGCAATTAAAGCATTTGGGCTTGCGCGCCACACAAACATAGCGGCCGTGTAATATCAACCAGTGATGGGCGTGTAGGGCATATTGCTCTGGCGTGACCCGCAATAGATTTAACTCGACTTCAAGCACATCTTTGCCCGGTGCCATACCTGTCCGGTTCGCCACACGGAATATATGGGTATCTACGGCCATGGTTGGTTGATTAAAGGCTTCGTTTAAAACCACATTAGCGGTTTTACGCCCAACGCCGGGCAAGCGGATAAGATCTTCACGATTATCCGGCACGACCGAGCCGTAATCATCAATCAACATTTGGGAGAGCTTGATAATATTTTTGGCTTTGGTACGAAACAGGCCAATCGTCTTGACAAAATCGCGGACTTTATCTTCGCCAAGCGCGACCATTTTTTCTGGACTATCTGCGGCTTCAAATAAAGCCTTTGTCGCCTTGTTTACCCCGACATCTGTGGCTTGAGCCGATAAGGCCACAGCAACAACCAGCGTATAGGGATTGGAATAATTCAGCTCGGTCCGCGGAGCAGGATCAAGACTATAGAGATGGGCGTAAATATCAGCAATTTGCGCCCGCGTCAGCTTGGGGCGCGGCAGTTTCTTTTTCTTAACCGCTTTCTTTGTCTTAGACGTCTTTTTAGCCACTCACTTACCCTCTAAAATGCGGGGTTAGGCGTAAAGACATACACGGCATAAACCCGCCTAATTTAAGCACGGTCTGAAATAGCTTTGAGTAATTGGTCCAGCATTTTATCCGCCAAAGTGCATGCAGGTTCTGAGGTCAGCTCCCCTTTTGCGTTAAAAGCCGACTGCGCATTACCAGTCCCCACTTGGGCCGGGACAACAACAGCGCCGACACGCATAAGTATGTAATTAAGCTGGCGCATGACCATGATGCCGCTCATCGGGCCGGGTGTGCAGGAGGCAATACCGTAAACCGGCCCTGTGAAATGATCTGTGCCGACTGTGGACGTCCAATCAATCGCGTTTTTTAAAACGGGCGGCAGGCTGCCATTATATTCCGGTGTGACAATAATAATCCCGTCACAGGCTGTAAGATCATTGATCAGCTCTTTTACGCTGGGCGGTGTTTCCAGATCGCCGTGATAAAGCGGGAGACCATAACGGCCCAAATCAATTTGGACGGCTTTCGCCCCGCGCGCGGTCGCCCTTTGCATCAGGGCACTCTCAAGCTGCGCATTTATAGAGCCCTTGCGCAGGGAGCCGCAGATAAAGGCGATTTTGGGTGCTGACATAATAAGACCTTACGCTCGAGAATATAAAATCTATAAAGGCTCTCACATGAGGTTCAAGCCTGAAACCACAATATAAACCTGATTAATATGAGGCTTCATAGCTTTTAGAGCCCTCCTTTTATGTCAAAGATGTAAGATGAAAGGACTTGCGCTTGCGCCTTTAGCTCACGATATAGAGCCTATGCAAAAGTTTGAAGGTATATCATTTCTCTGGGCGTTGGGCATGGTGGCCCTGCTTGCCCTTATTTACGGTGTTCGGGCCTTTATCGGATATAGGAAAGTCGCCCAAGATGCCCAGACGGATTATGACTACCGCTCTGGCGAAAACATGCTGCCCAAACACATCACACATGACGGCTTTATCAAGGCCTATAAGCGCCATAATAATCCGCGCGGCTCGGCCTATATGGCCGCAGGGCTTTCAGCCATTCTTATCCTGACCGCCCCTGCCCTTATGATCATACAGTTCTTGCTGCATCAGCTCTGGCTTTTAAATGATAAATCCCGCGTGTTCGAGCCGGGCTTTCTGGTCTGGCAGTTTTTCATCTTTTTCGCGATTATCGCCGTCTGGGCCGGTATTGCCTATATCACCGCCCTGAAATATCACGCCGGGTCCTCAATCTCGCTGGAAGATGAATTGGCGAAAGAGACGGGTAAGAGTTAAAAATTTCGGGATTTAATCGCTAAATTTCGGTGTTTATCCCCCAGGTGTGGATAAATAAATTATACTTTTAAAAACAGGGTCTTGACGAAAACAAATAAATCAACACTATTTATAGTGTTGGCTAAATATGTCAGCATTAGTGGCGGTGCCTGTCTCATAGTATTAGAACACCCTTGAGACAGGCCCGCTTAATTTGAAGCGCTCTTGCGAGTACTTATACTGGTTCTTAACATAAAGAAGAATTAGCCCGCAAGGCATTATTATAAGGAGGCAATATGTCTCGACAACGAATAAAGGTAATTGATGAAAGTGATACAGGAAGAAATCTACACTTTCATGATAATTACAATGGTAAAGATATGACACGAAGACAATTCGTGAATGAAATAAAGAGAGGAAATTATCCTAATTATCATATCCGAAAAATTCATGGCGTGGAAACACCCGTTTCCAATCCTGATAAAGGAACTGATAATAACTTAGGGTAACAATAAAAAACCCCGCTCCTCGGAGCGGGGTTTATCTTTAGGCGTTAGTTCTGACTAATGCGCGAGCACAGCCAAGAGCAATAGCGCGATGATATTTGTGATTTTAATCATCGGGTTCACCGCAGGGCCAGCCGTATCCTTATAAGGATCGCCAACCGTATCACCTGTCACGGAGGCTTTATGGGCTTCAGAGCCCTTACCGCCGTGATGGCCGTCCTCGATATATTTCTTGGCATTATCCCATGCCCCGCCGCCTGCTGTCATAGACAGCGCCACGAAAAGACCAGTAACAATCACACCGAGCAACATAGCGCCGAGCGAAGACACAGCCGCTGCATTGCCTGCCATGAATTTGACAGAGAAGAACAGCACGATAGGCGCCAGAATAGGCAGAAGTGACGGCTTGATCATTTCCTTGATCGCCGCACCTGTTAACAGATCAACAGCCTTGGCGTAATCCGGACGAGACGTCCCCGCCATGATGCCGGCATCTGCTTTGAACTGGCGACGGACTTCGTCGACAATCGCACCCGCCGCGCGGCCTACAGATTGCATCGCCCAAGCGCCGAACAGGTAAGGCAGTAATCCACCGACAAACAGACCAACAATCACATAAGGATCAGTCAGGCTAAAGGAGAGATTATCCAGCCCGTCAAAAAAGCTGCCATCCGCTGCAGTTGCTGCGAAATACTCAACGTCTTTATAATAAGCCGCAAAGAGCACAAGCGCACCCAGACCCGCAGACGCAATAGCGTAACCTTTAGTTACGGCCTTGGTTGTATTGCCAACCGCGTCCAGAGTATCTGTTGTGTTACGCACTTCAGAAGGCAGTTCAGCCATTTCAGCAATACCGCCAGCATTATCTGTCACGGGGCCAAAAGCGTCTAGGGCGACAATCATGCCTGCCACGCCGAGCATGGCTGTCACGGCAATCGCGATACCATATAGACCCGCAAGGCTGAAAGTCGCGATGATACCAAAGACAATGATCAGAACCGGAATAGCTGTCGCTTCCATAGAAACGGCCAAGCCCTGGATAACATTTGTACCGTGACCTGACTCAGAGGCGGCTGCGACTGATTTTACAGGACGGTAATTCGTGCCCGTATAATATTCTGTCACAACAACAATCGCGCCCGTAATCACAAGACCGATTAGCGAGCAGAGGAATAAGGCTTTACCTGTCAGGCCTGTATTGGAGATTTCACCAAAGCCTGTCATGTGGTGCGTGACCGCGCCAATCGCGAGAACAGATAAAACACCCGTTGCAATCAGGCCTTTATACAAAGCGCCCATGACATTGCTTGAACCTTTACCCAAACGTACGAAAAAAGTACCGAAAATGGAGGTAATAATACAGACAGCCGCAATCGCCATTGGATAAAGCGCTAATGAACCGACCGCCCCAAACAAGATGGAGCCGAGGACCATCGTCGCGGCAATCGTAACAACATAAGTCTCAAACAAATCAGCGGCCATACCCGCACAGTCACCGACATTATCACCGACATTATCCGCGATAGTCGCTGGGTTACGGGGATCATCTTCCGGGATACCCGCTTCGACTTTACCGACAAGATCGCCGCCCACATCAGCACCTTTTGTAAAGATACCGCCGCCAAGACGGGCAAAGACTGAGATAAGAGAGGCACCAAGTGAGAGCGAGACAAGCCCGTCAATCACGCCGCGTGCATCCGCGCCCATAAACTGGGTCAAGATCATATAATATACGGCCAGACCAAGCAGGGCAAAACCGGCAACCAACATGCCTGTAATCGCACCGGCTTTAAAAGCGATGTTTAGACCCGCGCCCAGAGAACTGCGTGAGGCCTCAGTTGTACGCACATTGGCCTGAACTGAGACAAGCATGCCAACATAGCCTGCAATACCGGACAGCACAGCCCCGATGACAAAGCCTACCGGCGCAATGGCGCTTTTAAATAAGAGCGCCAATAAAATGGTCACGACGATACCGACAATGGCGATCGTCTTATATTGTTTGTTAAGATAGGCTTTCGCGCCTTCCTGAATCGCGCCAGCGATTTCATTCATACGCTCATTGCCCGTTGAAGCCTTCATCAGGCTGGCACGGGTAATAATCCCGTAAAGCACGGCGATGAGCCCTGCTGCTATTATCAAATAAAGAGTCATTGAGATCTCTCCTCATAATATAAGCCCTTATCATGGGCTTTACTGTTATGAAGTTGGCCGCCAATGTTTGGCGCTTCCCCTCGCGATGATGGAGTTGGCCGCTATTTTTTGCGCTTCCCCCCGCGGTTAATGACGGGAACTTAACAATTCAGACAGGGGGGTCAAGAGGGATTTGGCCCTCAATTCTAACAGCCCAGCCACTCTGAACTCTGACTATGTGGTATTTTGGCCGCTATATCACGGGTTTAATTTATGACGTTCAGACCGTATACCGCGCAAAAAAAAAGGAGGCCAAAGCCTCCTTTTCCGGGATTTCTAACGCCTCGGACCTCTTTTAGGGCCGTGTTACGGCTGGCTCGTCTTAGAACTTACCGATCACGTTAAGGAACCATCCCCACTCATCTTCATCTTCTCCCGCGATAGAGAGATACTCGTCTCCGATACCGCCATAGGTCAGGCCGACACCAATTTTGGCATTATCATTTACGTGGCGATAAATACCCGCCAGACCGCCTGTGCGCGAAACTGTACCATTTCCGATATCAATATAACGACCTTCAACAAGAATATCCCATTTATGCGTGGCGTGATAATCCAGACGTATCACAGCCAGATCCGCAGAGGACTCTGTGAAATCATTGCTATCACGGTCCGAGGTTACTGACCCTGCGCGGTGAGCATATTTGCCGCCCAATGTCCATTTGGGTGAAATATCATAGCTGGCATCAACGGAGTAAATTTCGCTGCGTTGCTTAAAGTTAAGCGTTTCACCACCAAAGCGCTGGTTCACTGGTGAGAGGTCTTCAAGATAGACCAATTTGGCCAGTAGGTTAAACCTGTCATCCCAGATCGGGCGGTAAGCTGCAGACAGAGAGGCTTCTGTAAATTCAGCTTCGTTAAAGTCTACAGGCCCAAGATTGGTCTGAGCGGTCTGGTCAGAGAAGGCCAGATTTAACTTACTTTGTAAGCGCAATTCTTCAGAGGCCTGATATTCTGCCACAGCGCGTAATAACCATGTCGTGCGGATTTCGTCCGTATTCACATCTTCGTCCTCGCGCCATTCACCTGTAATGCCTGCTTTAATACGGTCATCCGCAAAGCCGATTGTCCCGGAGATAGCTTCGCGGTCAAGCTGGTCGACACGACCAAACTCACCTGAAAGACCAAAGTTCCAATTGCCGGGCTTATAATCCACACCATAAGCATGGGTGATACCGTTTAGTCCTGTATCATTAAACTGGAAGCGTTCCTCGCCAAAGACAGACAACGCATCCCCAAAGCGGCGTCTGGCACCGAAGTTAAGTGAGCCTAGATTGTTCTGCGCACTCGCATTTAATGGCAGGTCATAAGCGAGATAGTTCTCATCTCCGTCCTCATCTTCATAGCGTAGAGAGGCGCGCGCACCCAGACCGTCTTCACCGGTCGAGATTTCCCCGCCGCCGCGAATACGTTTGCTCAGGCTTACTTCCCCGCCAATACCGACACGGTCGGTTGTGCGTGTGTTATCACCCGTTAGTCCCACCTGCCCAAAGACATAGACAGAGGCCGCGTCGCTAAAGTCATATTCCAGACGTCCGCCAAGCGATGTCCCTGAGACACCATTCGCACTATCATTGTAAGACAGGCCTGCCGTCGCGGTAAGGTCATCTGTGAGGTCGTAATCTCCGCGAACTTCAGCAAAACTTGTATCGCCGATAAATTCAGAGCTTATGACATCCGCGCGACCTGTGACCTCGAAATTTTCATTTAAGTAAAGGCTCAACCCGCCGCCATATTGCTCGACCTCTTGATTAGTCTGCTCAGAGAAGCCCGCAAAACCGGCCTCACGTCTACGCCAATATGCATAAGCCGATCCGTCCAGATTTATGCCGTCAACTTCATCAAACTTCACCGCACCTTCAATGGCATAGGCTTTGGCTGTGCCTGAGCCGATAAGCGGATCAAGACCACCCCGATCAATCGGGTTAAATGTAAACCCGCCGTCAATCGAGCTAAAGGTTTCAACACCCTCACCCTCAGTGAGTGCAAATTCGCCTTTCAAATAAGTGCCTGCATCATGTTGCAAGGTCAGATCAAGACCATAGAAATCTGCTTCTTGGCCGCCGTCACTATCGTGATTATAGGTGCCGCCCAGCTTGATATGATCGCCAAACCAGCGGTTCACACGTGCACCGTAAACTGCAGCGTCACTATCCTCGCCAAAGACTGGTGAGAATTCATAGTCCACAACAAGTACTTGCTGATTACCGGAATTGGATCCGTCACGGAAGAGACGTCCATCATCACCGCTACTATTGAGCGGACGCTTCAGGATCAAACGTCCCTGTATGAAGTCAAAGTCATAATCTGAACCATATTGCAATCTACGGGACTCAATCACCAGATCAGACACACTATCGCGTGTTTCAATACGGACGATTTCTGAGCCTATGGAAATATCACCGCGGCGCAGGAAGTAAACACTTCCGCCAGTCCCACGTAATTCATCACGTGCCTGACGTGTGCCGCCCTCGGCCACAAAGGCCGTCACGCTCGTGCGCTCATCGCCGAATTTGGTAAAGCCTTTATTTTCGTCCCAGTTAAATTTCGCACCATAAAGTGTACGCTGGACACGGCCAAATTCCGTATCATTGAAATTAGTCTGGTAATTCCCCCAAAGGACGTAATCATCATCACGTTCCAGACGGGCATAGACACGACCAGATGTCGGCGCATCCTGTTCAATTGTGCTATCATCACCATAGGTCGGATAATAACGGTCCGGATCAAGACGACGTAAGAGCTGATCAAGGTTTTTATCGTCCAGACCACTAATCAGATCATCCAGTCTTGCCTCGCCCGTATCGGCCGTGGCGGTCAAAGACCAACGATCGTTTAAACGTGAGCGGACATAGAAAGCCACGCGACCTTCTTCAAAAACCTCATTGGAGTTAATACGCTGTCCAATCGTGCCTTCAACTTGGGCGACATAGAACGTATCGCGCGTCTTAACATCGACAGTACGTATAATACGTTTTGTTGTATCATTAACGCCCTCAACATAGATCTCAACGGATTGCTCTCCGGCTGGCAGAAGCTGCTCGGCCACGAAACGACCATTTATATCTACACGCACATCTTGTCCTAACACGTTCACACGTGTGCCCGGTACATTGCGGCCATAGACACGCACCGCACCGCCGCGCACCTGAATATTAGAACTCTGGAGCGTGTTTTGCCCAAAGGCTGTATCGGCCTCAAGCGCCCATTCTTGTGGTGTGAGGTCAT
>CAZNCJ010000047.1:0-17957 GCA_964571595.1 uncultured Caulobacterales bacterium
TCAGCATCGCTCAGATCATTTTTAGATCTTTTCTTATTCCCTGTCTCAGGGTCAGCCTTTCTAATTTGTCTTACTCTACCAGTTCTAGAATCTACAATTTCTAAAATATCAAACGGTGCCACACGCTGATCTGAAATAATTGTACTAGCTACGAAGCCATTTGCTTGCCGTCCATTTTCATCTTTAAGGATGGTGGGTCGCATTCGAACTCGAAGATTTTTACCCATATATGGCAGTCCAATTCGAGGCACCTCAGTTATTCCCATATTCGAGATATAGTTAAGCCCATTTACAGCATTATTTAACATTTTAGCCAAATCCGGACTCGCTAAAATTAGAGCTAGCTGAAAGGCAGTCGCATTATCTGAAAATTCTCTAAAGGGGGCTATTCTAAAGACTCGATCACCGGTAAAAAATGTCTGATCTTCATCATACAATGATGCGCCGCCATCTTTCATAAAATCCAATATTTTTTCAGTAATTCGGCTGAAACTACAAAAATAGAACCGCCATTTTTCTACCTCGCCCATTACAATCAAATCTTGTTTATTCTGGCACATGAAACTGGCTGAACCAAATGGGTCCTGCAAACTTTGCGGTCCAGGAATAGGTGTAGAGTGCCGCTTTAGGAGATGCATTACACCCCCATCAACATATGACCTTACATTTTCTGCATGCTTTAAATCTGATATCGTTTTGGGTTTATAGAGGCTAATATTACCATCAGGATGACCTCTATGAAACACAGAGCCGAGACCAAAGAATGTTAGATCCGTCAAACTAACCCACAACTTCTTTCGAGGCGGATTTTCACGTCCCGACTTTATCTCCCGAGTAAGTTCCTTTGTTGGAACAATTTTTTCTATGTGAACTAGAGCCTGAAATTTACCTGGAGCTCCAGGATCTCGGCGGAAACCTCCGTGATCATAAACGTGCCACTTACCGTTTTTTGGTAAGTAACCTATTCGAAGTTTGCTAACCATGGACTCACGACTAACATATGAGTTAATGTCAGCACTAGTCCAATTTTAGTCTCAACTACTAGCTCTAAGTCTCAACAACTCTTTCAGAATCTCACCGACTTACCTAAAATTCTCAAGAACTTCTCCTAACGACACATAAGCATTATCGCCCGGAATACCCAGCAACATAGGCGGCACGCCAAAGGCAAGCGCGATTTCGCGGGCGGCTTCGCGGCGAGCCTCAGTAAAATCCATATCAGCGGGCGAGAGGCTCATAGCCTTCCAATCCAGCCCGCCCTCCAGCAACATGGGACGCCCCGCCTGATCGGCCCCCATATGGGAGCCTTCCAATTCTGTTTTTAGTCGCTCAAATTGCTCATCACTGAGATGATCTGCACCCGAAGGGCCTTTGTAAATCAGTGCCCCGCTTGGCCGGGCTGAATTATCCAGCAAAGCCTTCGTCCAGCGCCCGCCTTCATTATGAACATCCACAGCCTGAGCGGCCGCTTCTAGGGGCGAGAAGCCATATTGATCATGCGTGGGATGAAACAAACGCATGTGATAAATGGGGGAGCGGCCAGTTGCATGGTCGCGGCGAAAATGGCGTTTAAATCCACCCGCCGCATAATCCCAACCCGTGACCCAGCCGCGTTTATTGGTCAAGACTGAAACACGGTCGGGACGCAGTGCATAAAGTGCAACGGGTACCCCGTCGACAAGCGCGCTCTCAAAATAGGCATTGCCGCTAACTTGTAAATATCCGTAAAACTGCTCCAGTGTTTCCACCAGCGTACCGTCAGGATTTCCCTGTGCAAGAAAGCGGGTTGCAGGATCATTTTCAAGACACTCAAGCCCGCGGCGCACACAGAACGGAACAGAGGCCGCTGCCTCGGCGATGAGTCGAATACAGCGATAGACTATAGCGTTCTTCTGAAATCCCTGACGCGATAAGGCGCCGTAATCCCGCGGAGTCCAAACGGCCCGCCCTTGCAAATGTAAAGCGATGAGCGGGGCGTGATCTGCAACCGCTTTACTTTCGATTTTAGACGCAGAGTTTTGTACGCCCAGATGTGAGGGCGCGACGGTCTTTTCTTCTGGCGCCGATGAGGACGCCGTGCGAAACCAGTTTTTCATACAGAGATTTCCGATTAAGTCCGGATTTGACCGGACACATTTGTGACAATGAGGTTTTTCTACCCCAGCTTTTCACATTGCGGATTTATCTGTGTTGTTTTTGTGTAAGGGCCTGAAAAGACGTGCTTTTATGCAACGCCTTTCAAGGATTGATTTGAGCTTCTTTGACCCAATAAGTTACGGGCCAGGCTATAGTCGCGTTTAAGCTGGCGACGCATCTTCTCATCCCCGAGCATAGAGGCCAATGTTATCGCGCCGCGATAGGCTTTAATCGCATGTTCTAAACATCTCACATCGTCTGTTTTTCGACCAATTTTTAAAAGCGTATCGCCCATTAATTGCTGAATTTCAGCATTTTCACGCGGTGTGCTTTCAATGGTAAAAGAACGGCGCGCGGAATGCAGGGCATTGAGCGCCTTTATGAGCGGCCGAATTTCTCCGGTTTGCTCCGCCAGAAAAATCATATTCTCTGCTAGTTCCCGATTAAGAGAAACAAGCTGTCCTGTTACAGATTTAAACTCACGTTTTAAATCCAGCCCTTTTACAATCTTGCGCCGCATATTATCCTCTAGTCCACATTCTAGAGTCTCATCTAACAAGTTTATGGTTAAAAAGTACTTAAAATACAAAAAGCTAGAGGTTTGAAATTATCTTTTTTATATGGCTTGCAAAGTTTTGACCGACTTTGACGCGGTAGAGTTTCAAATCTGAGGCGGCAAATATACCCGTTTTAAAACTATCAGCTATCGCAGTGTCGGAATTATGTGATGATCCATCCAGTTCTATAGCGGCTTTGGGATGGCCTTGGCGGTTAACAATCAAAAAATCGACATGGCGCGATTTTATCCGGCCGAGTAAATTCCAAACCACGCGCGACGTGCTTTGCTGACGAAACTCCGGCGAGACACGAATAATATCTTCCAGCCTGACCTTGGCAAAAACATGATATCCATTAGGCAGTTTATCAGAGAGCATTTGAAAAAATGTCGTCTCGGATCGATTAACGAACAGGCTCGGCACTTTGGCATAATTTTGTAAGATCGCCTTATCGTAAGGCTTGGTTTTATACGCGTCATTGTCGTGACCATCCCCGCTATTTTTGCGCCGCCAGGCGACAAATAGGAAAAAGCCTAGCACGGCAATGATGTATAAACCCTCTTGCATAGGGATAGTCTTGACGCATCCACAAAACAATTCAACCTATTTCAAAACATCTTCGTCAAAATGACGCCGTGCCGGTTAAACAGATCGCACTCGCGGCGGCTCGCTCCGACTTAACAGCAAGCGCGTCACAGCCCAGACCAAGGCATCCGCCCTATCAGGACTTTTGCGTAAGTTAGTTGAGCCAATCGCGCAAAGTTCATCTTCTAGCTCTGGGAAAGTGCCCGCATGTTTCACACGGCCTTGCTCATATAGAAGCGCGACAGGTTCCGCCCTCACCTTTTTAGAGCGCGTGGCATAAACTGTCTGTAAGGGAATACCAGGTTCAACGGCGTCAAGAATTGTTCTCACCATTTCCTCGCCCTGATTGACTTCCGCCAGCAGATAATCCCCGTCCCATTGCTCACACAGCGAAATCGCCCGTCTGGCCCAGCCTTCCGGGGTAAGCCCCTGCCCGCTTCCGTCCTGTAGAATTACGGCATGTCCACGTCCCTGCCCATCTTCGCACAGTCCCGCTACAATCAGACCACAGCTATCAGAGCGCGCCCCTGAGGTCACAGGCGGGTCAATAGCGACGATTATCCTGCTCATATCCGGGACATGTTCAATGCGGCAAGCCTCTATAAGCTGTCGCGTCCATAAAGCGCCGGGTTGTTCGTCGATAAATTCGCCGTCAAGCTCTTGTCGCCCTAATTGCGTCCCGCAATAGGTTTCTTGCATATCAGCGACAAAATTCGGGGCGAGGTACGCTATGTTTTCATGGGTTTTCGCCCGCCCAATCACGACACCGCGTGTTTTGATGAGCTTGGCTAAGGCCTTAATCGGGCGCGGCGTTGTGGTCACGACTAATTGCGGGGAAGTGCCTAATCGGAGCGCCATGCGCAGATTGGACAGGCTATATTCAGGATAAGCCCAAGCGCAAAACTCATCCGCCCAAGCGCAATCAAATTGCGGCCCGCGCAGGCCGTCAGGGTCTTCAGCAGAAAACACATGCCCAACCGCGCCGTTGGGCCATTCAAGGCGTCGCCGAGAGGAAAGATAAAAGGGCCGCTCTCGCGGATAGCCCAAGGATAAAAGCCCGCTTTCACCTTCCAACATGACCTCGCGGGCATCCGTATAAGTCGGCGCGACGAGCGCAATACGGTGTTTGCCTTGATTTTGAACTTGCTCCCTAATCCATTCAGCGCCCGCACGAGTTTTACCAGAACCTCGCCCGCCCATGAGTAACCAGATACGCCAGTCAATATCCGGCGCTTTTTGATCTTCTCTGGCAAATAAGGCCCAGTTCTCAGCCAGATGCCCCGCCAGATGGGCCGGCAAGCTCTCCAGAAACTGCCGGAACTTTGCCGGCGGCATTGACGCGATCATAGAGAAGTTGAATGCGTTGGAGGAGTTTGTCTCTGTCTTTTGGGCTTGGTGGGGGAAGGTCTTCATAATTGAGATAGGTTTTTTCTTCTGCCTGTTTTCGGGCCCGTTCATTATGGGCTTCAATATCTGATATGGCTTTGATCTGCAGCGATATAGCCCGCGAGAGACGCTCGAGCTTATCCGGTGACAATTTTTCAGGGTCAGAGGATATTTCGTCTATGCGCGCGAGTGTCTGTGCGATGGCGTGATCTAGGGGTTCAGGATCAATATAATTCATAGCCAGCTAATATGACCCATAACGTAAAGGTGCGGATTAGATTTTTATATTTTTTTACTAAATGCGTCTCGGGCAGGCTAAGCGTCGTTTTCAATAGGTTCTGTGATAAAGTGTCGGCCTTGGGCATCTTCAATTTCGACAATCCAGACATCAGGGTCTGTGTCTTGGCGCGCATTTAGATAGGCAATGCTCTCGGCTTCCGGCATGGGGCCTTTTGGCCACCAGACACGTTCGCCTGCCATATTGCGAACTGGTCTGTAAATTGTGCACATTCCGTCACGCAGACGCACGCTCAGCAAAACAGCGCCGCCGTCAATATCTCCCTTTTTGATGATGGCTGCAAAAGCACCCGCACTTTGCGCGCGCCGCAACAGGGCTGAGACCCAGATTGAGGGCTTAAGTAAAGGGGGTGTCATATCCATCTTATTGGCGGGTCCATCTTATTGGCGGGTCCATCTTATTGGCGGGTCCATCTTATTGGCGGGCCTTAAGTTTGCATAAAACAGACTTTGAGCAAGCTATTCGCCTTAAAGGCGTAGCTTAAAAAAATAATTCGCTCAAGACTGCGCGCTTGGCACTTATCTTGCTGCGTAAACCTCATATTAACTGTGAGGCGACGGCATTTGTCCCAATTTAAACACATTCAAACGAGAATGACACATGGTTTTTTAACCAGCGTGGCCTTGGGCGTGAGCAGCTTAAGCGGCTCCGTTAGCTATGCCACGCTCGGCGGGGTCTTGGCCCTCACCTCCGCAAACCCGGCGCTCGCAGCCAGCTATACGCCGCGCGCAACACCCGTCACGCCGACCAAATATTATAAAATCAATCTGGGCGAACATGCAAAATCCGATAAGCTGGTTCTAGATTGGCGTAATGAAAGCCAGGAACTGAAATTTGAAATCCCCGAAAACCATTGGGTAGATGATATTGAGCTGGTTATATCCGCCGACCCAGTAGGGGGTATATCTAGCCGAAAGCCGTTAAATTTTAAACTCAATACCGGCAAGGTCACAGCCGTTAAACCCCAAGGCCGCGCCTTTGATGCCCGCATTAATCTTAGCACGCGCTATATTCGCACGGGCACGAATAAAATTTCAATCAGCCTGCCAAAATCAGCCTATACTGACTGCCTCAATCCCTTTGACGGCCATTGGGATATTGATCTGAAAAACAGTTTCATTGTGGTGAAAACCCGCCAACGCACGCGTCATAAATATCTGAGGCAGGTAAACCAAACGCTTAGCTCGAATGCCTTTGCCCCTAAAAGCGTAGCCCTGCTGGCTCGCGGTGAAAACACGCTCAAACTACAGGCCTTGGCCGCGCAGGCCGTATCTATGCGTATGAGTGAAATTCCAAATTTCAGATTGCATAAAGGCGGAAGCGATCTGGAAATTATCGCTGCCAAACGCAGTGAACTGGCTAATTTGGTGATTGATAAAGACATCCTCTCTGACAGAGGGCCGCGCCTTTATGTCGATGAAGGCCAAAAAATGCGCCTTGTTATCACAGGCGATAATGACGCGCAGCTTTTGGAGATGATGCAGGCTTTTTCGAGCTATAAATTACCCAATGTACGGCGCTCTAAAGTCAGCCTTGGTGAGCTTGTCTTACACGATGCTTTTGCAGACATAAACAAAGCTGCGAATGGCACACAGCGCCTCGCAGATCTGGGGGTAACGGATTTTGATGATAATTGGAGCCCGCGCGCGCAGTCTTTAACATTTAATGTCGATGACCCGCTGGCCAGTTCTGCGACTCTGCGCCTAGACCTCGGCCAAACTACAAATATAGAGCCAAGCTCAACGCTATCGGTAAATTTAAACGGGCAAGACCTCGGTAAGACCCGCCTGAATAAAAAACGCAAATCCGTTGTCTTCGATATTCCAAAACATAGCCTGCGCGGACGGGATAATGTCTTAAAACTCATCCCGAGCCTTGAGATGAAATCCACGCAAGAGGCCTGCGCACATACATACCAATCCCACGGGCTAAACATCAAACCCAGCTCCACCCTAAAAATGGACAAGATAGCCGCCTCACCTGTCACAGAACTAAGCCGTCTGACAGCCTCAGGAAGTGTGTTTTCTGACAAGCTGGGGCAAGATAGCCGTATCATTTTATCTGCACGCAGTTCGCAAGATATGGCCGCCAGTTTCAAAGTATTAGGCCAACTCGCCAAATCCTCTGGCAAGAGCTGGGCGAATGCTCAATATCTGCGTATCTCTGATCCCAAGGCCACATCATCAGACAAACACGTCATGCTCATCGGGCCAAATAGCGCGGCCTTGAAACGCTATATCTCAACGGCGCCCAAAAGCCTGCTCTCTGGGATAAAAGGTCAAGCCATAGCGGGTACAATTCCCAAAAAGAGCGCCAGCTTACCCGTCATTGATCCGACAAAATATACCAAATTGGCCTATAATAGCGCGGATATAAGCTCGCGCAGTTACAAAAAAACCCGCCTAACCTCCTCAGGCCTGGCCGCTATTTATGCTTCTGATAACAAGGCTGGCAAATTAACGGGTGTGATCACGACAACGCCGGGTCGCTCCTTTAGTCAAAGCGTAGATCAGCTGATAACGCCGCAAAGCTGGAACAGGTTAAGCGGGAGTGTAGCACGCTGGAACCAAAGCACTGTGCTTATGGCGCAAGTCTCCCAACCCGTCCCCGGTTTTACTTCGCCGCTGGCTACCACGCCAAAGGCCTTTACAAGTCTCAATCTCGCAGATTTTAATTTCGAGGCCTTTACCTTGGCAAATATGGTCAATGCCTTGGACGCTGGTTATTTTTCTGTGCAAGATAAGGTGACAAAAAAATGGGCTGAAATGACGGGACTAAAACCCGAAGTCTTTACACATCCGAGTAATGGTTTGCGCAGATCAGTGCCAAAAACTTCTGAAGATAAACAACTCAATGTAGTTCCCAGACTCAGACCCGCAAAAGACACCCCGGTAAGTGCTCAGACATTTACGGCGCGTATTGGCAGTTTTTGGGCTAATCTACAAAATAGAGCACAGACAAAAGCCACACCAAATGATCGTCTGGCGCAGCCCGTTACCGCAGCCCCTACACCCATTGTAAAAACCGCGCCAAACGCCGTTAAGAGCCTAAACAGCCAAGCTGATCCAGTTGCGAAACTTGTCTTACGCGGCAGTGTAAAACCCGGATTTGCAAAATCGGCCAAGGTGGACTGGAACGCCGTTAAAACGAAAATAAGTGATCCAAAAAAATGGAGCTCATTGTCGTTATATGACTTCGCCCTAGATGATGATTTCGCGGCCATAAAGCGTAAAAGCGTAGCTCTTTCTGCATCTTTCTCTGAGAAATTCA
Source organism: uncultured Caulobacterales bacterium (assembly GCA_964571595.1). Classification (GTDB taxonomy): domain Bacteria; phylum Pseudomonadota; class Alphaproteobacteria; order Caulobacterales; family Maricaulaceae; genus CALCKU01. The sequence goes on from CAZNCJ010000047.1 coordinate 8,233, forward strand.
AAGGCAGTAAATTATTAGGCCACTCAGGACAAGATGTGAAATGGGCGGGTCAGACGGTTTCTCAATCCGGCTTACTGCTTGTCTGGATATTCATCTTTATCTTTATTTTATTGTCACTTATCAGCCCAGCTTCGCGCGCAAATAAACAATAAGGCGGCAGCTATAAAGGCCTATAAGGTCTTGCACATCCGAACATGAATACCGCCCTTAACCGGCTTTTCCCATTCGGTTTTAAACCCCAGACTTTGGTAAAGTTCGACATTGCCCGAAAACAATTTATTCGTATCCAAGCGCATACAGCTTTTCTGCAATTCACCCGCCAAATCTTGAGCATATTGCATCAATAATTTCCCTAGACCTTTGCGCTGAAATTTGGGCGAGACACACAGATTTTCGATAAAGAGACACTCACCCTCTTCATAGGTTTCTATCATGGCGGCTAAACTGCTTCGGGTGGTTTCACCCTCGGTATGGTGAAGCAGGTCAAATCTATGTTTTTTAAGCGCGGTGTCATAATCCACATCCATAGGCAAAGGATTACGCCCGATAATCGGCACCCATTTCCCGTAAGCTGCATGGACCAGCGCCTCTATATCTGCGCTATCTGCGGCCACGCCGCGCCTGATTTCATAGCTGTGTAATGACATGGGCTGACAATAAGGACTTATTCAACAAAACCAAGTGGGTAGATAAGACGGCGAGTTAGAGGCCCGTAGATAAAGGGCGCGGATTAGCTATCGTTAAAATCCGCATCGACAGGTAGGTAAATATCCACTGTCGTGCCCTCACCTTGCTGACTGGCTATCGCAAAACGTCCCTGATGCAGCTCGGTTAAAGACTTCACCAATGATAAGCCCAGACCGGAGCCGCGCTTTTCTGAAGTTTGCCCGCTCTGGGTTTGCTCATAGGGTTGACCCACGCGTTCCAACTCTTGCGTACTCATACCCGCGCCATTATCACTGACAGATAGATGGATCGTATCACCCGCCTTCTTAGAGCCGACAACAACCCGTCCGCCTTTGGGTAAAAATTTCACAGCATTACTAATCAGATTAAGCAAAATCTGGCGCACAGCTTTTCTATCGGCGACTAATGACAAATCATCATCAATCGCAATTTCTGCGTCAAGGCGCACAGAAGCCGTATCAGAGACTGGCCGCATCATTTTAATAGAGCTGCGGATAACATCGGCAAGATCAAACTCATCATAGACAAGCTGATATTTACCAGCCTCAATTTTACTTAAGTCTAACACATCACCGATCAGATCAAGCATATGCTGCCCGCTATCATGTATGAGATCAGCATATTCAGCATATTTGCCCGGCAAAGGCCCAAACAGGCGCGAGCGCATCATATCTGAAAAGCCGATAATCGCATTTAGCGGCGTGCGTAATTCATGGCTCACCCCGGCAAAATACAAATTACGACTCCGCATTTTGTCATCTTCTGACGTGCCGGATATCTCTTCTATAATTTCTATATTCGAGGTAATCTCGCGCATGAAATCCCCGTCCCCACGCTTTGACATATCCTGAATGAACAAGCCCACATCCCCGTCTTTGAGCGGTAAGGCGCGTATATCGAGATAGGTTAAATCATCGTCTTCTGAACGGGCGGCTATCACACGGTCCTGCACATGGTCTTCACGGCGTGAGAGCTTGATAACGTCCAATATTTGGGATTGCGCCTGAACGTCTAATGATAACAACCCTGTTCCAAAGCCCAATAGGACATCGTCCTCTTTTTTATCTACGCCCGCATTTCCGCTGGCTAAATCAGTCGTCTCGTTTAGGCTTAAGCCAATAATGTCAGTGTCAGAGAGCAATGTAACTTTGTCATTGCCGTCAATATGTAAAACCGAGCCGGGATAGGTTGCGAGTGTGCGACTACACAGCTCTGCCCGCATTTTTTCTGCGCCGCTAACGGCTTGTAAATTAGAAGTCTTGTTTTGTGCTCCACCCTCTTGCCAGTTCTGCGTGATTAAATCTGCCTGAGACGGAGCCCGCGCCGCAGCAAAAAGAGAGCCGACCATCATAAATAATGTCGCCATTATACCCGCTTTTTTAACCCATTCCATCTGCTCGGCATTGGCAATAGCCTCAGGGAGCACACCAACATGTCCAGCGTAATATAATATGCCCGCAAGCAAGGCGGCGGCAATTAAAGCCTCAATGACAATTTCATTTTGAAAATGCGCTGCAATGGTCGGGGCGCATAAAAACAAGATCGCCATAGGCACAAAGGAAACACCAAGACAGGCAATTATTGCCATAGCCAGCCAGGAGAACACGACGACAATTTTGGTCCATTCGTGATGAATAACCGGCCAAAGCAGCGTTGTGATAATCACAGGCATGACCGCGCATAAGCCGTAAGGCAGCAAAGCCATCATATCCAGACCGCGCAGATATGCCGCCACAGCCGCAGCAGCCAGTGCCATCAGCCAGATGAACATTGCCATTATCAGGCCATTATGTGCGCCGCGAATACGAATAGACTTACCCTATTTTCAAATCCCTTCTAACAGACTAGATTTTACGCTTTAATGCGAGTGTTTTCGCGTGTACGGGGTGTAATTGTGACCCACTCGCCTCAATACGACCCTGCTATAACTCACTTGGTATGGATTGCATCACAATCAGGCCGTGATGTATAAACGGCTTTGATGGGTTTGTACGGGAGAATATATGCGTAATTTTGAACTCGAGACCTTTTTCTCGACATGGGAGTTTAAAGCCCGTTACCATATGACGGCCTCTGATGCGCAAAGCCTCTCTGTCGGCGAGTTACTCGATATGGCAAACCTCCCTCGAGACTATCTGTCGGATTTGCATCTGGGTTATACGGAAACTTGGGGCGCACCTGATCTGTGCGAGGCGATTTCCCAAACTTATGACACTATCAAGCCCGATGAAATTCTGTGTTTCGCAGGCGCAGAAGAAGGCGTTTATACCGCCATGCGAGTGCTGCTCAAACCCGATGATCATGCGATTATTATAGTCCCAAATTACCAAGCCGCCGAAACAATACCTCTTGATATTTGCGACGTCAGCGCCGTCGGGCTTGATGCGGATAATCACTGGCATCTGGATGTTGAAGCTATCACCCAAGCCATACGCCCAAATACCAAACTTGTGTCTGTATGTTTTCCCAATAATCCGACAGGCCATATCATACCCCAAAAAGATTATGCGCGCCTCATTGAGATATGCCGCGAGCACGGGCTTTATTTGTTTAGTGACGAGGTTTACCGCGGGGTAGAACTGATTGAGAGCAAACGCATTGCCCAAGCTGCGGATGTCTATGAAAAAGGCATCTCATTGAACGTCATGTCAAAAGCCTACGGCCTGCCCGGATTACGCATTGGCTGGATAGCCTGTAAAGACAAAGCCCTGTTGGAGGGTCTTGAAAAATACAAACATTATCTGTCCATTTGCAACTCCGCGCCCAGTGAACGCCTCGCCCTTATTGCACTGGGTGTGCGCGAAAAACTCCTCAAAAGAAGTCGGGCGCTCATGCGTGAAAATATATCGAAGCTGGATGATTTCTTTGGTGATTACCCAGAGCTTTTTGACTGGCAACACCCGGATGGCAGCTGTATCGGATTTCCGCGTTATAAGGGACGGGACGGGGTAGAAAATTTTTGCAAAAACTTGGTTGAACAAGAAGGCGTGCTATTACTGCCGGCCTCAATTTACCGTTCAGAGCTGATGCGCGCGCCAATCGACCGGTTTCGCATTGGCTTTGGCCGTGAAAATATTGATGCGGGCCTGACCGCATTTCGAAGTTTTCTGGACCGCAAACATAATGAACTTAAACCGTAATGCAGCGCTTTTGTCTTGATCAAATAAAGCCCGTATTAGACAATAAAGACGCCGTGCTGACAGGTCTGGGCGCGCAAGATTTGGCGATTGCCTCTCTGGTTTACGCCCAGCTTAACCCGTAAGTCAGATTTGCTTTTTAATTCAGCGCGTTCAATCCAGCACCTTGATATTTATCCCGCGAAAACCTATGTGAGATGTCGAAAGACTAATGCTTGGGGCTCATAATAACAGACCCCATAGCGACATAACAGATTTAGATTTTAACCCTATGACATATCCGGAAAACATTCAGACACTCATAGATGACTTCGCCTTTCTGGGCGATTGGGAAGAGCGCTATATGTATGTCATTGATCTGGGTAAGAAATTACCCGAACTTGCCGAAAGTGAAAAAAACGAAGCGACCAAAGTCAAAGGCTGTGTCAGCCAAGTCTGGCTTGTCACAGAACTTAGCAAGCAAAACCCGCCTCGCTTTACATTTCGCGGCGATAGTGACGCCCATATCGTAAAAGGTCTGGTCGCCATTGTGCTTGAAATATTTTCAAATCGAACCGCCAAAGAAATTATTGCGATAAATCCCGAAGCTATCCTTAAGGAACTCGATCTGACAGAACATCTCTCACCCCAACGCTCTAACGGCCTAAAGGCCATGATAGCGCGGATAAAATCTATGGCGGAACACGCCGTAAATTAAGTTGGGCTATTGGGGCTAAGGCGGCTTAAAAGCTCAAGGGGAAACGATACACTGAGCGGATAATCATTATCTGGCCCTACCAAGGGTAGAGCCAGATAGTGTGTTGATTATGGGCAATATCAACTGCGTAGTGATGTACCCCCAAAGTATTCACTACTGATTCTTAAATGTCAGAATTCGTTCTTTATGTTAAGATATAGCTGTCTCCAACTATGTGTTTAAAAAGACTTATTGTTGAGTTTTATCTTTATCGGCCCCTTCTACAATTACCGAGCTTATGACTGCCGAATTTCTGTCCCGTAATATTTCACCAGTCTTTGTAATCCGAGTTTCAAAATCATCCGTCCAGATGTTCTAGCCCAATTTTCTGTACGTTCCAGATTGTCCAATGACAACTCATTGACACACACACCAATGACGGCGCGGTCCAGCCCGCCTAAATCATTTAGGATTTGCATGACACGTTTCTTAGCATCCAACCTTGAAATAGATATATCCTCCGCCCGCGACATGTTTGTTGCGCTTTTTTGTCCGCTCGCACCCGCCGCCTGCATATAGTTCTGGGTTGAAATTTGTCCTAAATGACAAAAATTATAATCAGAGGCGAAACGCTCGCCGGCCTCTATTTCTGCGGCTGATAAAATAGGCTCTCCCGCCTTATCCTTTAACCGCGCAAGACGGCGCAAAGAGGAGGCATTGGCGTTAAACACTGCTTTTCGCTTCGACCCGCCCGGTATGTATATGTCACGCTCGATATAATCCCTATGCTGGGCGGCATGCGTCTTGCCCTGAATTTTAGCTTTATGACGGCGCAAAAAGGAATAAGCCAAATGATAGCCCCCTGCCCGGGCCTCAATAATACCTTGGGTCAATAGATTACGAAACTGCGCCTCATTTAACCAGCAAACAGGCCGGCGTCGACGATCTCCGCGTGGATAAGCGGCAAAGAGATCGGCAAATTCACCCCTGTAAATCACAGCCTCTTTCTCAATGAGAAGATGGAGTATTTTTTTCTCTGCATTCATGAATAGGCCTCACCGCCATTACTCGCAGGGTTGGTATTCACGCCCATATGTGGTCGTGGAGCCCCTGTGAGGAATGTTTCAAGCCTACAAATTTTAGCATCCAGCATGGGATCTTCGCGTTGATCTTCTATAACATGACAGGCATGGCTGGCCGTAGAGCGGTCGCGATTAAACACGCGCGCCACGCGCGATAAGTTGACATCATAAACGACGTTCAACAAATACATGGCGAGTTGTCTGCCAAAGGCGGCGCGTGATGTCCCCTTAGTCCGGTTATCAATTAGTGTATGTGGTATCCCAAATTCCAGGCCAACCGCCACCATAACTAATTGGACAAATAGCTGATCTTGGGTGTCATTTTTTTTAGGCTTCATATAATCCCTCATCTGTCTTTCATAGTGGAGCTTATACTACTTTAAACAAAAAAGGATTATTTTGGCGATTATATACTTGACAAAGCAAGCTGTTTTAAGTATATAAAATCTATGAACGCTATTACTGACATATTAAACCCTATTTTTACCGATAAAGAGGCTGCACGTTTGCATCTGGAAGCTACTCGCTGGCCAGAAGGCGCGGTTTGCCCTCATTGTGGTTCCTTCAATGTTAAAGCCCTAACAGGCAAGTCACACCGTGCTGGATTGCGCCAGTGCAATGAAAAAGAATGTCGCAAACAGTTCACCGTTACAGTTGGAACCGTCTTTGAGCGCTCTAAAGTGCCTTTAAACAAATGGTTATTAGCTACGCACCTTCTTACAGCGTCTAAAAAAGGCATGAGCGCCCATCAAATACACCGTATGATAGGCGTAACCTATAAAACGGCATGGTTTATGTGTCACCGTATCCGTGAAGCCATGACAGACAATAACCCACCACCTTTAGGCGGTAAGGATAAGGTCATAGAAGCCGACGAAACATATTACGGCAATAAAGTAAGCCTCAAAAAGAAACGTGAAGCCAAGCGCACATCTGCAAAAGGCACAAAAGGCGGCTTTGGCGGCGTTTCAAATAAATATACAGTCGTGTCTCTTGTCGAGCGCGGCGGTAATGTCCGTTCCTTCCATGTAGATAAAGCTACAAAGAGCAATATCCGTGAAATTTTAGTCCGCAATGCAGACCGTAAGTCAAACCTTATGACTGACGAGAGCCGCCTTTACACAGAGGTTGGCCCTGAATTTAACCGTCATTCAAAAGTTCATCACGCCGCTGGCCAATATGTTAAAGGCGATACCTATACAAACACGCTAGAAGGCTATTACAGCATCTTCAAGCGCGGTATGGTCGGCACATATCAACATTGCGGTGAAAGCCACCTACAGCGCTATGTGAGCGAGTTTGACTTCCGCTACAACGGACGCAAGTTAAACGATAATGAGCGCCGTGACGCCGCTCTAAAAGGTATCTCAGGCAAGCGCCTGACATATCGGCGGATTAACAACGCCGCGTAAGGGGCGTTGCTTTTCGTCCACATTCTACTGGAAGCCTAAGACTCGCTTTTAGCGAGTTACTCCATATACTTAAACCATCCCTGATTCGTCAGCCTCTATTGTGCCTATTGGAACGCGAGGCACACGAGGTGTCTCAGGGCTGGGGTGGCTTTTGCATCCTCTTTAGAACAATGGAGAAATCTTATGTCTAAGAAAAATACTTTTAAAGTTGGTCGTTCTGCTAAGAACGGTCGCTTTACATCGGTCAAAACAGCAGAGCGTTATAAAAACACTCATGTTGTTGAGACAATTAAAAAACCTAAGTAATTAGGTCTCCGAGCGTTATTTCTTAGCGGAGGTGGCGCTCGGTTTTTTCTCTTTAGCTGATTTCCTTTCAGAATGGTTAAAGGGCTTATTCTCTTTAGGCGGTGTTTCTAGCATCCGCTTTAGAGTTTTTTGAAATTCGGAGTTTTTAGTCATGGAAGATAAGTTCTCGGTCATTTATAAAATGGATAGAAGACTCGACGAAGCTAGATATTTCATTGAAGAATTTAGCAAGACTCCGTTTTTAAACAAGCATGATTTAGATAGAAATTGGTATGCTTTTCTCTGCACAATTAATAGCGTACCAGAAATTTTACGCTCTTACAAAAATAAGAGAGGGGTTTCAGGCAAAATCAAGAGTCTAATTCAGAAAGAACTTAATAAAGTCAACCAAAATGAACTATTGAAATACTTAAAAGCCTGTCGAGGATGTGACTTCCACGGCCTAGACGTACCGTTGAAGCTAGGAAGTGACCGTGAAGAAATAATAGGTCATGCACGTGCTATAGTTAGATATGCCAGTGAAGATGGAGAAACATCCGAAAAAAATATTATAGCTCCTGTTGTTAGATCATTAGATGGCAAACACGGGGAAATTGGCGATAAATACACAATCTCGCAGTCCCTTAAACCAGTGAGCGATCAATACAGAAACAAATTTCACCCCCCAGCTAACTTAACACCAATTGACGCCGCTATACGCAGTGGAAATCTTTACTATGAGTTTATACGAAGATGTGAAGAATTATTAAAATGAAGCCTCTTTAGAATTCATAGCCACATAAATGTCATTTACTAAATCATCAATGCTATTCCCTAACCTATGGTATTGCGCAACAACACGGCCAGCCTCAATCATAGCCTCGGTAACTACAACCTCATGTTTTTCTTGGCTTTTTTCTATGAATTTCGAATCTGTCATGATTTTGCTTTTTTAAGTATATAATCGCCATTATTTTCCTATAATTTTATTATAAAAACTTTAAATTGTGATATATTTAAACAAACTAAAATATACTATCTTCTTGTTTTTTATGTACATTTCCTAGGAATATTTTGAAGAGGGCTACACTTCCTAAGTTTCGTGAAATGCGCAAAAATCGAGGATTTGGTTAACATTTTCATGTATTTTACCAAAATGGGATGAGGCAATTAACGCTATGATAGTACCAAAATGTCCGCCCGTTTTAGGCGTATAGTTTTTCAGACTGGGTGACGTTTTGCTGTATCTCGGATAAATTCACAAATTTATCAAATCCGAGAATAAGATTTATATCATGCCCATTTTCCGATAAAGGTAGGCGTATCCAGAACTGGGCAAGATGGCCGCTTTGCGGCGTTCCGGGCCGCGTAACCCCTGCCGAAGGTCTGCGAGACTCAATGACGCGCGCAAGCACACGGTCCCAATATTCACGCCTATCGCCCAATGGCAGCTCATCAATATAAGCGCCCGTAATTTCAGAATTATAAAACTTCCAAAAGCCCGTCCCCGCGAGCCTGTATTTATAGCGGCAGCTATCTTGCGGGCCGTAGCAAGGTTCGATCAAGCTCGTTGTCGGCAATTGGTCAACAATATCCTCGGGGTAAATATCCTCACGGCTCGGAAAGCGACCATTCCGGCATTTTGCTCGCCAATAATCATATAATGATTGTTGTTCCATCAGAACCATCTGATGTCGCAATGCATTACCCTGTATCATGGCTCCAACTCCCCTACCCGATAAGGAGACATTGAATCGAACCTTAAGATGCAGCAAGGTTTTGTTAACCATATTTTTTTGGATTAAGAGCTTATTAACTCTTTTTTTATCACGGTTCCGATTCGATGGAGTGAAAACCTAGAATTGCGTATTCCGTTTTCGTCCCAAGCCGCTTTTTTTGGCCAATTTTGAGCGTTCTTTCGCATAATTTTTCGCGACCATAGGATAATCTGGTGGCAAATTCCATTTTTCCCGATAATCCTCAGGGCTTAGATTATACTTGGCCCGGATATGACGTTTTAAAGATTTATACGGCTGGCCGTCCTCAAGACAATAAATCACATCATCGGTCACCGAGTTTTCAATCGGCACGGCAGGCACTAATTTCTCGGCAGGTTGGGCACTAACATCCACGCGCGCAGCGTCGCATAAAGACTTATGCACCGTCGCTATAAGGTCGGGCAGACTCTCTTTAGCTACCGTATTATGTGCAATATAGGCTGACACGATATCTCGTGTCAGTCCCAGTATGAGATCTTTTTCAGCGGAACTCACGAAGTTCCGATAAAGATGAGAAGCAGGGTAGCCACAAATGTACCTGCGGTTAGGGCGGCTGCAAAGCCGCTCGGCGCGGCTTCACTCATTGATCCCGCCGGACTGAACATATGATAAAGCCTATCACCTGAGCTTTTTAGCACTTTGGAGCGGATAACGCCGACATTCGCGCT
>CAZNCJ010000048.1:0-17874 GCA_964571595.1 uncultured Caulobacterales bacterium
AGGCTAATTCTCCAAATACAGCACTGGCTGAGCGCGAAGCTGCAAAGTCCGGATTACCTACGACGAATGAAAAAGCTTCAGCATTCGCCAAAGGGTTAAAGTCTTGAGATAAGCTCTCATCACGAAGTTGCACCCCTAGGGGTGTGGAAGTTCCCGACAACAAAGAGATCTATATCCTGATATACTTCACCATAACATTTAAGCCCAACATAAATGGATATTATGTCTTTGGGGCGCGTTTCTAAGTCTGGCCATTTATTTAGAATACTAACTTCTAAACGCCGTGCGGCTTCGTACTCTTGTCCGCTCTGTGCTCCATATATTTCTATCATACGAAACACCCTAAATTAAATGCGGTTTGATGGATAGTTAATAAAGGGTCGCCTTAAATCGGCATTTCGGCAAGATAAGAATAACGTTCGGACCCTGAGTTATTGGATGTATTTACGACGCGTTCAGATAGCTATGGGATGGTATCGATAACATTAGTTTGGCGCGTGATCACTTTGTCGCTTTCCGCAAAACCTTATCATAAATGGGAAGGGTTGTTTTTAGAAAACTGACTGTCTTCTTTTTTACTTCGACGAATAAATCTTCGGCATTTTCTTCAGCTTCTTCAGCTTGTTCGTAACGCTTTTCACTTAAAATGAAATCGGCTGACAAGTGTTTGTGGCGCGTGCTGCTTACTGGAGTTCGCCTGCCGATTTTGAGTTTACCTTTTCCGATTTGTTTTAAAACTTGGTCGAAAATAGCTTCTCTGACTTCGGCATCGCCAGGGCCGATAACATATGAAATTCTGACTTTATTATCTCCCCACGATTGGATTTCTAAGGCCATCAATCTGTCGGTATCAAGCCAGGTTTTATCTCCGGACGTTAAACCTTCAAGTTCATCCCAATCCGCAACTCCAAATCTAATATATCCATAGTCGGAGTTTTCAGTGACAATGTGATATCCTGTCTCTTCAAAAAGATAGGCTGCAAATTCTTCCCTGTTGTCATAAATGAGCTCCATCAGCTCCCCTCTTAAGTCGGGGTAATATTCATTCAAAGCGTCTAGGGCTAACCTATGTTTTGACCAAATTTTTCTCGCAATTTTTTCTAATTCAATATCAGGCATAAAGTTTCTCCGCATCATCTTGAGGTAGGAATTAAGTAAGCTGGCACTTTCGCCCTGAAAGCTGTCAGACTTTAAAAATTGTCCTAGGCGCTCAATGAACGCGGGCAATCCAACCGGTATCCATATTTCAATATTAGGATCGCTGGGGTCGTCTTCATGGAGCGTGAGGAAGACAAAAACCTTATCCCATTCTTCATCTGAAAATTCTTTATCTATGATGTCTTTGTATTTTTTGAGTTGATCGGGACTCTCAGCCGCATGAATTTTCAACTCCACAGTGATCAAAAGGCCTTTGTCATGGTTTGAGGTTTTGCGAGGAACTTCAATTAGCAGATCGATATTTCTCCACTCTCTTGAAATGGTCGCTTTTGAAATATCCATAAAATGTAAGTCTAATTTGGAGAACCCGATTTCACTGTCGGACGTCCTTTCAGCAATCAGGCTTAGGAGCTCTTCTAGAACTCGAGACCCAAAAATATGAGGTTTATTTTCATCTAGAATGTAGGACAAGAAATTAGAGTGTCTAATTTCTTGTGATACCATGCCGACAGCTTCGAATGGGCAAAAGACTTGCGTAATGCGTTCAAGCTCACGGAAGTCTGCTGCGCCAGAGCCGACCAATAGATCTTCAATTAATTCTAATTCTCTTGTTTGATCTTCCATAGAGTTCTTGTGGTCCGATGATTATTGATTCGATGGCTATGCTAGGTTCATTGCGCTTGTAAATGCAACTAAGCTTGGTTTTTTATCACGTCAGATCTTGATGATTCATTTTGTTAAGGCTTACCTAGTTTGGGCGTCTCCCTCCGCTGTCGCTTCAGGCCAGGCTGTCGTGAACCAAGCCCGCTGCACGGTCTTGGCCATTCGGCATCCATCCTTGACGCATCCCGCTTTCGCGGGGTTATTTCAGGCGTCTGCTATTTAGCAGACAATTCCGCATCCCGTCACAGGCTTGCCCAATGACTTTCTTTGAAAGCCATAAGGACGATCCCGCCCCGCTCATTCCGACCTATGGCCGGAGATGACTCGGCACGGGCTCTAAGCCGCGACGGGGCTGCGGGCCTGCGCGGACTTTGAGCTTCGCCCCAAGGGACGAGCCAAGGGCCGCTTGGCGCCTGTCTACGCTCGCGCTTCCCACTGGCGATAGCCAGAGGGGTCGCTCGCTTAAAGTATATTTTACTTGCGTTTCGTCGCATCCCCTACAGATCCAAACCTTTTGAAGTAAGTTATTGAATCTGTTTCGAAGTTTCATTCTTTGAATGAGTTCGAATCCTTATTAGGGATTCGATATAGGCCTTGCCGTTCATTCAAGCTTGCTTTCTAAACGCCCACGAGAAAGCAGAGTTAGTGCAAACCATAAAGATTGAGGTCTGTCACATCTGCAGGGTAGTCTTTAGTTTTCATCTTCTAAATAATCAAAACGCAGACCTGAACGCGTTTGCCCGCGCCCGGCATCTCTATGGCGCCCAACCCAAAAATAGTTCTGCCCATCAGAGCCGCGGGCAAAGCGGTTTAATCGCCGCACGCGCGCGCCTGTTTTGGGAATCATTTCTTCATGCAATTTAGATGTCTCAGCCACGATCACAGATTTATATTGTGGATTAGCCACAGTTGCGGATTCTATGGTGCGTGCGCGCCGTAAATACATCTCGCCTTGATCCGCTTGAGGTTCTACCGATAAATCTAGGGGGGCCAGAACATCGCTCATGGGCCTTGTAAACCGCGGCACATAAGGGATCATATGCGGGTCAACTTCTGAGCTCAGTTTAAATATTGGCAGCTCTTGATCTGGATCCGGCAGGGCAGGCTTAGCGCCCAATGATTTGTCCCCATTTGTGACTATATTGCCATCATCATCGGTATAGATATGCTCCCAGGCCCAGACCACATTTGACTGCTCATCTCGTATATAGCGGATATCTTCAATCGGATCATTATGTAGGACGTTCACGGCAATATTCGGCGCAAATAAGAATTCACCTCCAAGGCTAGCTCCGGCGTCTTGCGCCTTGTTGATAGAGAAGATTTTCCAATCTGCATCATTAATAGGTGTGATCTCTGTGCTTATTCCAAAACTATCTGTGACGGTCACGTTTTGGACCTCTCTCACGCTCCCAGATTTCATAGGGGTAGGGGCGACATACCAGTTTTCGACATCGGTATAGAAAAATTCCGGTAAGAGCGCAGATAAGATATTTGGCTCGGCCTCTGAGGGCGAGTCGAAATAAGCATCTCCGCTTTCCATATGCCACCATTTTGGATGCGGGGCGCCTTTGAAATTTATTTGTGTAGGTATGGTTTTAATTGGGGTGTCGGCTGTGCCTCCCTCAGTTTTACTCTTCAGGTCAAAATCATACCAGTCCAAAGCAAACCCCGTATAGCTATCGGCGCTAAATTTCTGATGCGGGGTTTCAAGACCAAATTCATATTCTAAGGCTTCAGACCTCCAGGCTGGCGCTGAGCCAGAGCTTTCGGCTTCTATAATGGCCTCAAGGGGCGCGGCTGGATCCACAGAAACGTCTAACTCTCCCAAGGTCACAGACTGTACATCAGAGCTTCGGCTAGTAATTTCAAGTGCGGCGAGGGCGCCGCCATTTTCAGCTTCAAACTCGCCCGTCTGCCATTGACGCGCTAAAAACCATAAAGGGTCTTTGACCCGCGCCGCTAAAGCCTCGCCTATGTTAAGCGATTTATTTGAGACATATAATTGTTGTTTATTAGGTCCGGGCATATCTATTTAGCCACCTTTTCAAATCCAGCGCGCTCAACGTAAGCATCACTTATAAGTCCTCCATTTACCCACGTCCGAGCCAGAGGAATACGCTGTTCCTGTCCTGGAGCCGGCTTAAGGTCCACTTGATTACTAAGCGGGAACATAGCTGCTGGCGTTATGCGCTCGTCACTTGTGACAGAGCGCGCCTTCATCAAATCAATGACTTCTCCTACAAATTCTGCCGCCAGGGTTTCAGACCAGGTGCTCACGCTTTTATTAGGCGGCACACATAGCAAAACCGCATGCGGGGCTTCACTTTGAGGGCTGTCATAATTAATAGCCATGGCCGCCATTTGTGTCTTCCCAGGAATTTGGCCAGACCATTCATCACCAATCAAGCCGCAGATCATAGCGCCGCTTGCCGCTAGGGCTGGATCGCAAATAAGCGTGGCCGCAAACTCAGGTGTAGGGGGGATGTGCTGGTCTTCTAAAACGCCGTCCTCATCATAGACTTCCTGACCACTGGCCGCAATTTGGTCTGCTGATAGAATAGCCTTTTCATCTATTTCTAGAGCGCGAGTATCTGGCAACAAAACGCCCAAGGCTTTGCAAGCGCTCACGCCTTGTCGACTATCGCTCCAATCGGGCAGAACCGTAGTAAAGTCTGAAATAGGCTGCATGGGTTTAATCGCAAATTTCATACTCTGAAGTTGGCGTTTCATAGGCACAAATATAGGCAGGGCATCGCCGTCTAAGGCAAATTGCAAAGCTTCAATCATGAGGCGCCGCGACTCGCGCGCGCTCTGTAATTGAGTATGGCCTGTTAGCTGAACGTGATTATATTCAGGGTTCGGGTTAGTGCCAGTATGCCGCTGTAGCCGTGTGAGCTTAGCGGTTATACGCGCGCGTAGCTCTTGGAGCTTAGCGTCATTACCTTCTATATCTTTGACATATTTATCAATGGATATGGGACGAAGGGCGGTAGGTTCTGAAAATGTTGAAAGCTTAGCCAAGGCGGGTCTTAATAGATCAAGCTTGCCCTCGACAATGGATCTTTGGGCGTCAATAGAGACATCACTCGCCTGACTTCTCATCCGGCGGCCTAGCTCTTCCATCGCTGTGTGAAAACTTGAGAATGCCGTGTCATAATCCGAGGCTAGGCCTGTGAGCTTTTGAATGAGCATTTCAACTCTGATGTTTAAATAGCCAAGACCCTGCTCAATTATAGAAATCTCTTCCGTCTCCTTTAATACAGACCCACTTAAGTCTGCAGCTTTATTAATATCCGCAGGTTCCATGGGACGGCCGGATTGGATGGCTTTTCTCACTTTTTCAGCCCGTTCTAAAAGGTCTCGGACGGGGGCTGGCCCTGTGTCAATGTCTACTGATAATGTGAGCTTGCCATTTACAAAATCATCCAGGCCGCCCGTACTATTAAAGCTATCAAAGCTTTGAGTGCCTGATAAGAATTTTTGCATTAAAAAGGATTTTGCGCGCACTTCAATTTCGCTCACCCCGCCGATGACAAGATCAATAGGGGCAAGCTCAAGATCATTTTGAAGCGCAATATCAATCTGAGTGAGGGGCTGTCCAGACTGTGATACTGTCGCTGAGAGTTTTAGCATCGCATTTGAAAAGCTTGGCATGGCTGTAACGCATATAGCGGCCAAGGCGGGGTCGGCTATCGCGCGCGGCACTGAATTTAAAGCCGGGGCCTTATGCTCAAAGGCAAGCATGAGAGAATAGGATGTACCTTGGGCCTGTCTTTGCGTTTTCAAAAAAACCGGAAGCCCTGGGGGCGGGTGGCCAGATAGAACTTGCAGCCACGCATTTGCCGCCTGTGAATTGCCCATAGCTCTTTGATGGGTGGCTTCGGCTACAATAATGTCTGAGAGGGCGTCAAATTCATCTTTAAGTACGTTTTGCAAATCAATGTATATTGGATCAGCCAAAGCGCCCCAAT
Source organism: uncultured Caulobacterales bacterium (assembly GCA_964571595.1). Taxonomy (GTDB): domain Bacteria; phylum Pseudomonadota; class Alphaproteobacteria; order Caulobacterales; family Maricaulaceae; genus CALCKU01. The sequence goes on from CAZNCJ010000048.1 coordinate 5,796, forward strand.
TGCCAAAATCTTCACCCATATAGCGCAAACCATCAAAAATCCGCCGTGCCCCAATTTCTTTATCTTGCTCGCTTTTAATAGGGTAAGCTGAGCGCAAGGGTAGAATGATCATATCTAGTTTTCTATCATGAAGCCAACGCTCCCCGCGCATGCCTAATCCTTCAGATAAAGAATGTCCCTTTGAAATAAGATCGAGTAATTTTAAAGCGTTCCTTACGCGTTTAGAACTCAAATCCATTTTAAACGCGCCGTCAGCTTGATATCTGAGATAGGCGGAACGCATTAAGGCAGCTGTAGTCGCTTGAGCTGAGGATGGAGCCTGAACATAACCATCACTCGGCGCCGTTACGGATTCAGGTTTTAATTTCCCGAGAAACCCATAATAGCCCGCATATGTCGTATTGATACCGTTCTCCCGAAGGCGGTTAAGCTTTGCATAGGCCAGTCCGACCGCAAAGGCATCCCCTCGATGTTGGAACAGATCTAGAACTTCGAACATGAGCATTTCTAGCTTGGCCAAACCGTCTGTATGTGAAGTCAGTTTAGATAAATGCATCAGCGCGGCTCTATATTCTGGCAGAGCTATACTATTAATGCGGAGTCTTTGTGCAGGCTGGCCGTCTCTTCCAAGCCCTGTATTCACTTCAGCGGAGTTGCGTTCCTCTTTCAATCTAAGCCAGCTCACCTTCATCAGGCGATAAAGTAAGGGCCAACTCGGGTCTTGCTTAGCCGGATCAGGCAGAGATTCAGCGTCTGGTTCTAAGAACTTAGATATATAGGCATTCGCTTTCTGATGTGCGCCACTTCCATCTATATACCCGCATCCGATATTTTTTAGAGAGGGGGTTATATTATCTTGAATATCAGCCACATCCACACGCTGGGAGACTCGGCTGGATTGGAAGATTTCTCGGAGTTTATCAGTCGCCTCTGGGTCTCCTGGAATAATGACAGGGGATTTAAAGTCAGCTTGCTGGGTGAGCATACCCTTTGTTATCACACTATATTTTTTCAATAAATTATAGATCTTAGTTTCTGTACTCGGCACTCGCTCGCTTACCTCAGCCTGTAATAGCCCTGAGCCTTTCGTAATCGTAAAGTCTGAGACTTTGGTGACGGGCAGAACGCCCATGGCATTCTCGCCAAAGCGAACAGCCGGCAAGGCCCCGCGCGCAATGATGGCCTGAGCCATAATTTTGATTAAATCACTGTTGAACACGCCGCTGACATCAACGTGCTTAGCAATTGCGCTCAAACTGTCACCAAGCAGTCCTGGCCCTATTGCCCAGAGCATGGCTTTCGCATCTTCAAAGCCGGTATCAGGCCCATCTATAGCGGCGCGAATTTTTGCCCCGTCTACGCCAAAGGCTGATGCTAAAAGGTCCGCAGATGTTTTGACGCTGGAGGTATAAGCGCCGCGCTCCATAGCTGTGGCTTGCTTTGTAAACTCTAAAATATGCTCATCTGGGTCTGATAAATATGATTTTGAATTGGGCGTATTATTTGTAGGGCTATCTTGGGGCAGAACGCTAAATTTTCCAGCGGATATGTGCCGCTCTAGCATATCTTGAATTTCATCTTGAGCCGCGCCCTCATGCAAACCAATAGCAATAATCCAGTCAGCCTGTTTTGCCTGCGTAAGTTTTTGAGGGTCCGTAACTTTTAGGCCAAGCCCAGAGGCCACCGCAATATTGTAATCTGTTAGCCAGCCTCCGGGTTCGATAGAGGACAGATTATAAGATATCTTGCTGGGCTTATCTGAGGCGTTTTGCTCAATGGGTCTGCCTGTGACGAGAAGGTTTGCGGTTCCGTCTTTAATCGTGAATATAGAAATGCGTTTTGGCAGAACTGCGATGCGTCCCTGACGGTTTTGCTCAGCTTCAATGTCATGAACGGAACCGGGGTTAATTCCATCGGTTCTCATCAAATGTATAGCGCGGTATGCCCCAACAAATTTAACGAAGGTTTGCCAAGCTGCCGAAAGGATATCATCTTCAATCTCCCACCATTGGAGTGGAGGTTGTGAATTAGCTACAATATTTTTATATACATCACGAGCCTTGAGTTCTTCGTCATTTACAGGTTCGATACCTTCTTCAGAAAAGCTCTCATCAGGATAGCAGCGAATCCAAAGCTCTTCTCTCATGGGGCCAACGGCTTCCACATGCGTATTTCTGACATCCTCAATAACCCGAGAGTCTTGAGCGGCGCGGGCGTCTAAAGAGGCTTTAGATTTTGGTGACTTTGTACTCGTGGTATTTGATCCAGTTTGTGTTTGGCCCATGTCTTGTTTTTTTACGCGCTTTGACCTTGCCGCGCCCAGAGTTTGCGCATTCACACCCTCAGCCTTTATAACAGCAGCTCCGACTTGATTAGCAATTTGCGCGCCGCTGGTTAAAACATCTCGGGTTTTAGGCACACGTCTTTGAAGAAATCTATATTCAAGCCGCATAGGAAAAAGGGCCAATGGGGGCGCTTCCCTACGCAACATTATATCTCTTTGTACATCGACCACATTCACAACATCTACGATGCGGGTATCCTTAATAGTGTCTCCCACTTTAATCTTAGGCGTCTTTACCTTTTTAACGCCTGTAACTTTGTCGGTCTTTTTGGAAACTGCGGGCTTTTTTGCATTCGCAACTGGCTTCCTCTTTTTGGCAGGCGTGAGTTTTTTAGCTTTTTTGGAGGGTATGGTGGGTCTCTTGGCCATTACACAATTACTCGCGACAAGGGAAGGATGCCGGCAACCGGCTTTTGCCAGAAAGACCTGGCGAGACGATCAGAGCTTTTTTGGCCAGACCATTCAGTTAAGGTTGAAATATTGGTTTGCTCAAAGTCGATATAGCCAGAATTGTATAAGTACATGTCAGACCACGATAAATCATCGGTATTTGTGGGTGGGCCGGCTGGCGGAGTAGGAGAAGATTGTGCCCCCCCTGTCTGCATATAGCTAGGCCGAAAGACTTTAGCTTCAAGCGCCTGCATAGGAAAACCATATGACGTTTGAGAACCATCGTGGCGCTCTTTGCGAATATTGGCCGTACCCACATCAAGTCCGAACCGGAAACTGCCCGCTGGTTCATAGATTATAAAATAGGCCTGATTGAGATTTGAACGAACTGTAGACTCAGAAACATCAAATCCGAAATAGCTCGTATCCGGACCCACTTTGCCCATAAATTGAGGAAGATAATCATCAGGGTTATCGGTTAAAGCCACGCCGTCAGTTCCGGATATACGGAGCTTAATAATCGGATTGCCAAGCTTACGGATAATGTCCCCCTTAATCAGAATAATCAGACTAGGGTCTGGGTTCACAGCGTCCTCAGATACATGTGTCCCTAATTTGCCGCGCCACTTATGAATTGAATCAATATCATCGCCAGACGGATCATTCGCGTCCAGACCTTTACCCCAGAAGCGCTTAAAGATAGTCCCGCGCATATCCGTTGGAAACTCGCGCCAGCGAAGCTCATTATTCATCTCATGGTTCATGCCCACGAGAAACGCTTCAATAAAGGCTCTATTCTCTTCAAATAAGGATATCGAATTATTCGGAATTTTATCTGACCCGGATAGAAGCGCCTCAGCCTTCACGTCTTTTAGCAGATTTACCGTTGGCACAGGAACTTCCGGAGAACGCCATATGGGTTTGATCTCTTCAGTGAGTTCAGTTTCTGTGAGACCTGCAACCGTCATAATAGCTTTGGATCGTGGCAGGTTTGTGTAGGTCGCCGCTAAAGGCTGGCTCAGTTCAGACGTGCTTGTTTCAAGCACTTTCGCCTTTGTTATCTTAGGTCTCTTGGTTTGCGTAAATGTGAGCGGCTCAACTAAACTCTCATATTCAGCCTGAACGGAGGCCTCCAAACCCTTTTGAGCAATTAAAGGACTAGGAATGGCCTGCATTTGAGCTCTGGAGGTTTGCATTTGCATTTGACTTGGGGCCAGCGGGGCCTGCGCTGTCCCTATATCCCCGGGCAGGGGTATAGATGGCATAGGCACGCGCCCGGTCGTCATAGTCACGGCTGGGTCTATTGCGGGTTTCGGCAGTGTACGTTTTGAGGATTGGCGGCGCAGGGCGCGACCCGCAAAACTTCTCGGAGCGCCATTATCGGTAAGCGTTTGCGCAATTGTCTTTCCTGAGCTTGTTTTCACAAAACTATGCAAAGGCTCAGACAAGGAAATCGCCACGGCTTCTGGAAGCTTAGTGAAATGCTTTTCGACAAGATTATTGGCAAGCTCGCCAGCGATTTGTAATCGCGCTAGCTTCTCATTCGCTTCAGTAATATCTCCATATTGCGTCCAGCAAATATGAGAAATGTATTCTTGATACTTTTGGACGACTCTCGCGCCTAATCCCGCCGCATACCGATATTTAAGATCCAAATTAAGACGATCAAACCATTCATTATTATCGGCCTTGGCTAATGAGACCTCAATTTCCGGTTTATATCTAAACCCATAGGGCGGGAAAGCCAGTAGCGGATCATTATCGCCATCCTGCCAGCTATCCTGCTCACCCTCTATGACTTGATCCAGCGTGTCCTTCATTCTTTCGGCTAGATCGGAATCTGTTTCAAGACCTGCTGAGGTTTGGCTCGGTGAGCTGCCATCTAGGATCTGCATTGCAGATTGTATTTCAAAGCTCTGTTCTGGCGGGGCTACATAATCTGCATAATAACCTGGAGCTTGCGCTGACGCGCGGGGCGTGCCTAGATCGGCTTGTAAAGCATTGGTATCCACACCCTTTAAACGTCTGAGCAACACTTCTACATCTTCCCCGCCGTCAGTTACAAATCGCCAATTAAAATAGACGGGCAGAGTTAATCCGTCAGCTAAGGGGTCAAGGCTTGGCCATGCGGGTTGATCATAGTCATGACCAGAGGTCTTCAGACCCAATCCCGCCAGGCGGCCGGATTCATATGAGGGAACGAGAAAAGCGTAATAACTTTCTTGCCCTTGTAAGCGTCTGGGACACAAAAGACGGGAACAGGCCCAATCAGAATCTTCCGCAAGCCCGTCCAAATCTGTATTGCCGTCTTCTGGGTAGGCAATATGGGTATGCGCGTAAGCCCAGCTTTGAGCTAGCGGGGGCAGAGAGGCTTCGGGATCATTGACCTGTATCTTGCTGAGCGGGCTTTGTTCACTGTCTAAAAACTCAAATTCATCGGCTTTCAGAACAATTAAAACCAGCCATGGCTTACGCTGCTGATCGCTCGTATCGAGAGAATAGCGCCAAGGAAAATCAGCCGCTTTAAATTCTATGTGGGGAAAATAATCTGGCTCAAAGGCTCGCAGTCCCTGGGCGGGCTCTAATCTAGAAATCATAGCTCGATCTATACCAATAATATCTCCCGGCCCCCGCAGTTCTGTTCCAAAGGAAAGACTACCTGTATTCGTGTTCCCCTTATGAACCTCTAAATTATAATCTAAGAATAAACGCTGCTTGCTGAGATCCGTTGGAGGTTCAGCATCTGAGGCAATATCCGTTTCAGTATAAGGCAGGAAGGAAAACTTCATATCTGATCCAATAATTGTCCGGCGAGGGCGACGTAATCATGAACGTAAGCATTACGTTCAGTCGTGGCTTGTGTCGTAACACTCTCTTGCGTGGAGGCCGCGCTAAAGTGTGAGCCGGCTGATTGCGAGAGTTGATCTCTTATGACTTGCGGCTCACCAACTGAGCCTTGCACGGCGCTAGATAAATCAGCTGAGAGCGCGGCCGTGTTTTCCACAAATAGATCATTATTGATTGTCACAGAATTCGAAACCACCCAATCTCTTTCATAGACATGCTCTGGCGTGAGCTGATCAGCCAGGCCTTCTTGAGAGAACTGGGTCAAGATATTTCCAGGATCTAAACCGTCTAATTTTGCCGCTAAGGCTGCGGGGGTGTTTCCGACATTTGTATGCACCTCCCCAACAAAACTATCTGAAGAAATAGGGACGGGAATCTCAATATATTCATGGCTATACTCTTCAACCACGGGCGCTGCATTGCCGGGTATCAAAGCGGGACCGCCAATCTCAAACCCAGACTTTAAACTATCAAAAGCTGTGGCCAGAAGTTTTTCTGCATCAGTTATTCTAAAGAAGTGGCCATATACAAAGTCAGAATATGTCGGATTTGTAGGCACAACTGACTGTCCATTTGTAACGACAATATCGACTATATTTGCTCCGGCTTGCAGAGCCGACTCTCCAACTTTGTGAATGTTCTTTCCCAGCGGGATAGCCGTTTGGCTCAAACGTATTCCGCCAAGCGGATCCGTTACTTGCTCAGTCTCGCCCGCTTTTGTAAAGACGACGCCACTAGTGCGGCCGGGCAGGGCGTATGGTTCAAAGCCTTTTGATTTTTCAAGCGCCTTAAATAATACTCTGGCTGGATCTACCGTTTCAATTGAAACGCTTTGCGCTGAGCCAAAGCGGTGATTGATTGAGATTTTGATTTTCTTCTTAAGAACTGTGGCCCAAGCTTTGCCTTGAATATGGAATGTATTGGGGCCTCTAAAGCGCAGATCAAATCCAAGATTGAGAATGACATTACCATTACGCAAAAGCTCTAAGCCTCCGCCTAGGCTAATATCGAAGGCAAAGGGTTTAAAATATATCAGCGCGTCAAAATACACATAGCCAATGGCTTCAAACCTGCCCAAAATTCTTAAGTTAGGGCCCTTGGCATAGAGATCCGCACGGGCTCCAAATTGCAAAGAATTTGATGTCAGTGCGGAATAGGCTTCAACCGTTATACGCGGATTATCGGATCCAAATGCAATAGTTATGCGCCGAAGGTCTGGTAGGTTGGACGGCTTTGGAAATAAGGGATGTAGCCCGCCAATGGAGACAATATGTTCCTGGCGAGGTCCCCAGCCTGACCTTAGAGCCATATCTCCAGAAATCGCAAATGTGAGAATGCGAGAGTTAAGCAGGGTGGCGTCAAAACTAATCGTCTTAGCGCCAAAATCAATCTCGCCAAAGAAGGTGACATTGAGTTCGACAACAGCAGAGTCTTTTGTCGGAAGCGCAACGCCAAGGCCTCCTAAGATGAGGATACGTACATTATCGCCAAGCTCTATAATCACGCCTAATTTAATGTCGATTAGGACAGGTTGACCCCAGCCAATACGCGCAACAGGGCCAAACAGGTGATTACCTTTGTAGGCTGGCATAATCTCGGCCATGTCTTCCAGGATTGTTTTAGCATTCTCAATCGGGTCCGCCGAGAAGATTAAATTATCCAGCCGGCCTTCATAAAGTACATCCCGAAGAGCTTGAGTATTAATCGTGCGATTAATACCGATAAACCCGCCAAGCCCCGTGAGGAAAAAGCCAAAGCTAAGCGGCACATTTATATCTGCAAAGATAGAGGCGGCAAAACTAAAGCCGTCTTCACCATCCGGAAGGGTCGTGTTTAAAATACCAAAGGCAGAAAAACCAAACTTTGAGAATTTAAGCGCCAGCGCGCCGCGATACTCATCTTCCATCACGGACAGCATACCGCCGCCTTTAATCGCTCCGCCGTCAAGCGAGATGGCATATCCTGTGGGCGAGACAAATCCAAAGTTTAAATCATGCTTGCCGAGCAGGCCGTCCCCATTAGGCGCTTCAGTAATTTTTGCGCTTATGCCCATGCCTTCGGCATAGGCAAAGAGGGGGCCGATTGTGAGATCAGCTGTTGTTGTGATCTTGATTGTCACTGGAGAGGTGAATTCCAGATCCAGGCCGAACCCATGGATGTTGAGTGGCCCCAAATTTAAATCAACTGGAATCACAAATGACAAATTGGATCCACCCTCAAAGTAAATACCGCGTCCTGGACGCCACCCTAGAGCGATGTCGCCTGCATTTATTTCGATTGGGGATGTTACGACCGAACTAAGTAGACCGTCATCACCAGGATCAATAACGACGGTAAGATTCTTCAGGCCAGCGGCTAAATAAACATCATAATTGGATTGTGAGGATACTGCACCGCCAAATTTTAGGGTAACATCGTCAAATTGTAAGCGTGTTCCATCAGCGCTTCCAAAGACAATTATTTTTTCGTTGTCGTCTTGGTTATGAAAATCAAAGCTTATGCCAAACGCACCCTGCAGGGCCGTATTCTCAATTCCGGTCAATAAATTGACACCGGATGGGCGGATCGCGAATACCGTACCACCAACTCCACTTAGCGAGCCTTCGATATTCACGTCAACGTTAGGGGATAGCTCTTTTCTACCCGTAAAGGCTCCAATACCATATGGAGAAAATGCTAATCCTAAATCCTCTAGCGCCGCGTTTTGACCCTGAATAGGGAAGGCTGCAAATCCAACTTCAGCATTTAGGTTAGGATCGAAATTGGATGTGTTCGAGCTGGGATTATGAGTGAAAAGAGGCGCGACAATTGACGTTCCGCCAACGGCATTGTCTGGTCTGTCTGGAAAAAATGCGTCCAGTTGAGCAAGCGTCATATCTCTTTCGTATGACTGTAATCCAGAAAAAGTGAAACATGCGGATATGTAGAACAACGCAGCATCCACGTTAAAATCATCTCCCCAACCATAAACTTCTCGTGCCCAATCATCGGTATCGGTTATGAGTTGTTTGATACGGGACCAATAATATGTGTGTCGATTATATCGGGCGCCCCTTGATCGAGGGGACCCGGACTTTGGAATCGTTGTTTTACGGTAGGCTCCAATTGCAGTTAATATATTTATGGCAAATTCAGATTTTTTATTCAGATATAAAGTAACCAAATAGTTTGTTAGATCTTCTGCTAATGTGAGTGAATTTTCCCCAGAGAATCCAGCTTCAATAATCTCTGAAAATGGGTCCTTGATGTTATCGATATCTTTAAAACTGGCCTTAGCTAGGTTTTTCACGCTATCTATGTCTTCAATTTGAAATCCATCGTTAAGCGTAGACTGAGTTGCGTCTAATAAAGCGCCTAACGCAGCTTTAATCCCATTAAGTTCGGCAATTGCTTGGGGTATTTTTGATCCATCAAAAATATACCCTAAGTCAAAAAGCAGTGACTCGAGCGGGTCCAGGTCGTTATTTTCAGTGGATTCGAGAACGCTAAATAACGGTTCAAAGAATACAGAAATTTCAGCCAATAGTGTCTTTGTTAAGTTCACAACACACTCCTATATTGGCCATTCAGAATATTTAGAGGAAAACTTACTATCTATATCTGCTGTTAGTGAAATTAAACTGTTCGAAATATCTGTGTTCGTAACTTCGAATACGCCAAAATTATTTGAGATGATGGCGCGGTGGGTAACGACTTCTTTCGGCAGATTAAAAAACCAGCTGACAGCGAAGTTTGCTGCGGTCCCGACATAATCAATTTTGGTGGGTAAGAAGTCGTTCTTGGTGACTAATTCGACGGGTGTTCCCAACGCATCTAATGCAACTTTTAGAGTCCGTTCGAGCATGTCTATGGATGTGTCTGGTAAAGCATTGCTTGGTGTTTTTACCCGAACAGGATGATAATGGCCGCCCCCTAGATTATACCATAAATACTCATACTCGGTATAAAACCCTACCTGCTCTTGTAAAACGCGAAGACCCGCGCCCATTCCTGATGTAACTTTTGCCTTATTCTTAAATCCGCTTGAGGTCATCTGCAAAATTGGAATTGCATTGGCAGCATTTGTCGAGTTTTGTCTGACATTGGCAAAGTTTGTTGAACCATAATGCACATCACCGGACAAAATTCCCACAAATTTTGGAGATAATTCTAGAATGAAATTCATGAATTTAATGAAAGAGGCTTCATTGGCGGCGAAGCTCTCATAATCGAAACTTTCAATAGATTCTTGTTCAATGTCTTTGAGCTCTTTGAGTGTCGAAATTAGGATATTAGCTTCAATTGCCTCAGCAATCACTTTACCCACCACTGTCCCGGATTTGAGGACGGAAATGGCTTTTTCAATACTTGCAATTCCGATAACCGGGGCGGGAACAATGAACATTAAAACCTTGCCCGCTGGGTTCGGGTAATATTCTCTTATCAACGCCTCAACACGGCCATATTCGGACGTCGAAATCAAATTAGGTAAGTTTTGGCCTGGCGCTTCAATACGTTGTGTTCGTGTATCTATTGCAAAAACTGGAGGAATAGTGGGGGCATCATAAGACCACTTATTCTCTGCAAATATAGCCGTTTTAGCGGTTATTCGTTTGTTGCTTGAAAAATTTGTCTTTACAAGATTTTGTATATTATCAAAATGCGTTGAGTTAAAAGCGGCTGGCTTATTCCCATGTGCTTGAAACACGAAGTATGCCAATAAGGCATTGGATAAAACGATAACGCCTACATTACTATTTTTAGCCCGCGTTTTCCAATCATCATTAATAAAAAAGTCGTCTGTAACCTCATGGTCATCGAAGTGCATATATGAAGGAATATTCGCCATGAGGCATTTAAGGCTTTTGGTTCCCTTATAAGCTGAGAGAAGGCCGGTAGATGTCGCCGGAGTCCACAAGTTATCGTTCCAAGCCATGCAATACATGGCAAAATACTCCCCCAATAAGATTAGGTGGTTTTTGCCGTCATCTTCGCCAATACTAAATTTGGCATAATCTTTTAAAAACTTAGCCCTTGATTGATTATCATTTAGGCTCTGCGCTTGGTTAAGGTTACGAGAAGGCAGGTTTGGGATCTGTTCTAGGTGCCCAATTAGGGCATCTCCCAAATGCGTAAGATATGGCAAAAGGAGGCTATGGACATCATCAGCGTAAATCTGGTCCCCTGTTAAAAACAGAGCATTATTTCGATTTTCGAAATAATCTCCATATTGGGCGTTTTCCTTGAAAGCCCTGAACATTCCAATCGAGGCATCATCATCTGTTCCATGGAACTTGCGGCAAGATCCATATAGGGCCTTTAGCGTGTCATCACTTGAACTTTGAATTGCAATAGTGGGAAGATCAAATGAGCCAACACAAAACTCTTCTTTAAAGTTGTTCCCTAAGAATGTTTTGAGCTTTTTATAAGTACTAGGAGTGTATTCATCCGGTGGAATAGGAGAATCAGAATCGCCAACTAATTTAAAAAGTAGGTCGTATGCGAAGAGGGAGTTATAACAGATTGAAGGGTCGACACGTCCAGTTACCCATGATCTCCCACCCACAGCGGCTCCGTCATCATTAGTAGAAGCTCCAGTATTTATAAACTCAAATTCATTAAGTGGATGAACAGCGTAATTATAGAAAAAATTCTCAGAAGTGCGTGCCGAAGTCGTTGATTCAAAGACCATCTTGATAGAGTGTGCCCAAAGGTTTTCACCGACTTGATAGCTAGTCTGAAAAGATTCAGAAATGGGATGATCAGAGTAGATAGTCTGAGAGGTCTTATTTATCAGGTAAGCCTGTCCACAAATTACGTATGGATTTTTAGTCGCGATCCATATGTTTATGGTAACCTGAGTACTTGAAACCTCGCATCTACGCACGATTGGTCCACAGATAATTTCAGGAAGATCGCTGGGCATTACATTAGGGGGCATCATGGAGCTGTCTCCATATTTCTTTGGGGGCCGAACATAGGTTGAATTAGGCTCAGATCTTGGCTGTGTACTAGTATTGCAAGAAAAATATCACCTGCTAAAAATTCTAAATATTTATCCATAAATTAGCCCCCCCACTGGCTATTTTTTAAGCCTTTGGACAGTTTCATAGATCGCGGTTTCAAGCTTACTGCCCCATGAAACCGGGCGAGCATTTACCGTGTAATTTGGAATTTTGTTCAACATGCGCCCCCGCCTTAGATATATGAATACACTAGATGAACCTTGTTAGCAAGTCTGTGACGCTCATCACGTTAGGGGCTATTAAAGCCCGAAATGCGAAAAGTGTGAGTTTAGGCCCTGTCGCCTCACAAGTAACAGAATTAATTAATGACTAAAATTAATGACTAAAGACGCATCAAATATTGGTAAACAGAATACCAGAAATTCTGGTAAACATTTGACAATTAGAAGGCTATTATGTTATTGATTTTATAGCATAATTCGCTTGTATTTCGCCGCATCCCCGGTGCGCCATTATACTATTCTACAAACCCTTAAATCTATGTTGTGTTTCA
>CAZNCJ010000049.1:0-17802 GCA_964571595.1 uncultured Caulobacterales bacterium
ACAGGCAAGACCGCAAATAAGGTGACCCACCAGATAAGAAGATAGACAACGAAAGCAGAAAAGAGAGACATTAATGCGCGCCTTTCGGTGTTTCCATAAGTTCGATCAGCACGCCGCCCATATCTTTTGGGTGTAGGAATATAACCGGGGTTCCGTGCGCCCCCGGACGCGGCGCGCCCAAAACCCGCACATTTTTAGACTTCATATCTTCTACCGCCGCATGAATATCTTCGACTTCAAAACAGATATGATGCTGCCCGCCCTCTGGGTTCTTCTCAAGGAATTTTGCAATCGCTGTCTTGTCATGCATGGGCGCGATCAGCTCAACCTGCCCTGTCGGCAAATCGACAAATTGCACATAAAGGCCGCGGTCTTCCATCGTGATGACATCTGAAATATGGCTCACTGTGAAAATATCGCGGTAACGGGCCACTGCCGTTTCCAGATCAGGAACAGCCACGCCCACATGGTTCATCGGTCCGAGCTTCATAATTTTAGCCTCTAGGAATTATCGGTTCATTTTGCTCAAGGTTTAGACCTTATGCACTGTGACTTCAACTATCGTACGTTTCCCTGTTTCATGTTTGATTGCTTTTTTAACCTTGGCAGCTATGTGTTTTTCCAGATCATCTTCATCTTGGCGGGCGGGTTTGCGAATAGATTTGTAAGCGGCTTCTGCTATGTCGGCAATATCGTCAAGAAAGCCGTAAAGCAAAGCGCCATTAAGCCCTTCGGGAAAGCCGGAAACACGCGGCTCTGGCCCGGAGATTATCCGGCCTTTATTATCAATCACAAGGCTAAGGGTAATATGCCCTGCATAGGCCATTTTTAAGCGCTTTCGCAGCCCTTCATCACGGGAGGAGACAATCTGGTTTCCGTCCTGATGCAAACGCCCAGAAGGGACGATATCGACTATATCGACACCGTCTTGGCTCAGGCGCAGCATTTCTCCGTTTCGCGCCGCTTTAGCCCTTGGTACGCCGAGGCTCAAGGCTAGTTTTGCATGCTCTAAGAGGTGACGTCTTTCCCCGTGCACAGGAATAGCAATAGCGGGCTTTGCCCATTCATACATCTGCCCCAGCTCGTCGCGGCAAGGATGGCCAGAGACATGAATAGGCCGGCTTTTTTCCGTGACAATATCAATACCCTCATCGGCAAGCGCATTTTGGAGTGCAAATATGCCTATCTCATTTCCGGGGATAATTTTTGATGAAAAGATCACGGCGTCACCGGAGCTAAACTTGATATAGCGGTGATCATTATTGGCAATACGTGAAAGTGCTGCGCGTGGCTCACCCTGACTACCCGTGCATAAATAAAGCACATGTTCTTGGGGCAAACTCACCGCTACTTCTTCTTCCACAATGGCGGGTACATCCGCCAACATGCCCACGGATTTTGCAGCCCTGACCATACGGTGCATAGAACGCCCAACAAGACAAACACTACGGTTATTTTTTTGTGCCGCGACCATCACGCTTTCAAGCCTTGCGACATTTGACGCAAAGGACGCCACGGCTACACCCCGGCCTTCATATTCCCCGATCAGTTTTATCAACTCATCGCGCACCCCTGCCTCAGAACCTGCCACACCGGGGGTAAAGACATTTGTGCTATCACAAATCATGGCCAATATGCCCTCTCGGGATAAAGCCTTTATCGCCTCACTATCAAGAGGCTCGCCAATTTGTGGATCTGGGTCTATTTTCCAATCCCCCGTATGTAAAACCAATCCCGCCTTTGTGCGTATAGCCAAAGCATTTGGTTCCGGTATGGAATGGGTAATAGAAATCATTTCAATATCAAACGGGCCAAGATCAAACCGCCCACCTAAAGGCACTTCAATTAAGTCCACCTCTTCTAAAATGCCAAATTCTGCGAGACGGTCTTTGACGAGATACATTGTAAAAGGCGTGGCATATACCGGACATTCTAGGCGCGGCCAAAGACGGGCCAGCGCGCCCATATGGTCTTCATGGGCATGGGTGAGGACAATCCCCAAAAGGTCTTTTTTGCGTTCCTCGATAAAATCAGTATCGGGCATGATAATTTCAACACCCGGTGTATCAGCCCCGCCAAATGTGACGCCAATGTCGACAATTATCCACTTGCGGTCATGTTCAGGGCCAAAGCCGAACAGGTTTAAATTCATGCCGATTTCGCCTGACCCGCCAAGGGGCAGGAAAACCAGCTCGTCTTTATTTCTTGCCATTGCTAATCTTTGTTTAATTTCCAGACTTCTAGAAGCCCGTTCACAGTAAGCTGTGTGTCATAATGCTCGATAGCCTCGGAAGCCCCTTCAAAAAGTGAGGCAACACCCCCGGTGCCAATCACTGTAAACTTACGCCCATCTTCCTTTTTAATTCGGTTTACCAAACCATCAATTAAGCCGATATAGCCCCAGAATATCCCGGATTGCATAGCCGATACTGTGCCTTTGCCAATGACAGATTTCGGTTTCACAATAGCTATTCTTGGTAATTGCGCCGCTGCCTCATGCAAAGCTCTGACAGATAAATTTATGCCGGGCGCGATAATGCCACCTTCAAAAAACCCGTCCTCAGATACGATATCAAACGTCGTGGCCGTACCACTATCAATAAGGATAAGATTACCGTCATATTTTTTACGCGCGCCCAACACATTGACCAGCCGGTCAGCCCCGACCTCTTTGGGATTATCAAGCCGGACACCAATACCGGCTTTAACCCCCGGATCACCAATGACGATGGGATCAACATTGAAATAGCGCCTTGCCAAATTGCGCATATTAAAAAGGGATTGCGGGACAACAGAGGAAATCACACAGGCGGTAATATCGCTAAAGGATAGCCCCTGCATCATCAGGAGCTGGTTAAACCAGACCGCATATTCATCTGCAGTGCGGCTGACATTTGTCGCTATGCGCCAATCCACAACCCATGACGTCATATCATGAACGGCAAATAATGTATTTGTATTACCCGTATCAATCGCCAGTAACATTTTAGCTCCTCAAACAGCTACCCATTAAAGCGCGGGAAAAACATCGCCCGTATGGATATCCCTTATCGTGCCATTGTCTAGCCTGAGCTGCAACTCTCCATTTTGACCTAAATCGACAACTTCTCCTTTAAGGGCCTCCTGAGAGAGATGCACATTGACGATAGAGCCAATGAAATTTTGTGTTCTGGACAACCAGCTTTGTCTTATCGGGGCAAAACCTTGCTTGGCTAACACCTCATACCAATGCGTAAATCGCTGGGCAAGCATAGCCAAAACAGCATCAGGCCCTGTCATGATCCGTTCTGGGCCGTCTAGGCGTTTGGGCTCAATATGAGCAAGAAGATGGGTCGCAGGATAATTCGTCTTATCGGGATGGGATACAAGGTTTATACCGATGCCGACCAAGACTATATTCTTGTTATTTTCCAGCAAAACGCCTGAAACCTTTTTACCTGCCAGCAAAACATCATTTGGCCATTTCACCGTAATAAGGTCAGAGGGCACATAGGCTTCTAATGTATCAGCAATCGCCAAACAGGCCACAAAACTCAGCTTTGATGTCTCTTGCGGAGTTTTAAAAGCCGGATAGCCTCCCGTGCAAAACAGGTTACCTGCCTTGGAGACCCAATCACGCCCACGACTGCCCCGACCTTGTGTTTGCGATTTAGCCAATATCCAGAACGGAACGCTTTCACCTTGATCTACGCGCCGTAAGGCTTCCAGATTGGTTGAATCAACGCTGTCAAGAAATGTGAACTTCAAATGGAGGGTTACCTAGAACAGACTTTGGGCGGCTTGAGCGACCCAGATTTGCGCGCGAATAGCAACAAAGGGCAAGATCATGACCGGCACAACCAAGAGAGCAGAAACGAGAGAGATAAGACGCAGTTCACGCGGGGCTTGTACAAATTCATGGTCTTGCTCATCAAACCACATGGTTTTGATAACCCGCAAATAATAAAATGCACCGATCACACTGGCGAGTAGTGCCAAGACGACAAGCCAAGCCAGACCAGAACTAAAGGCTGGCGCAAAGGCCATCCATTTCCCGAAAAAGCCAAGGAGCGGCGGAATACCGGCTACTGAGAGCATGAAGATCGTAAAACAAATCGCCAAAGGCTTATGCGTTTTGGACAGACCTGAGAGGTCTTTAATATCCTCAACCATACCGTTGCGAATACGCATTTGTAAAATACAGGCAAAGATACCGATAGACGTTATCAGGTAAATAGTCATAAAAATCAACATGCCTTGAATACCAGCCACCGTGCCTGCAGCGAGTGGCACAAGCGCATAGCCCATATTCGCAATCGACGAATAGGCCATAAGGCGTTTGATATTTGTCTGCATCAATGCCCCGACAGCACCCACAAACATTGAGAGCACGGCAAAGCAAATAATGACTTGCTGCCACTGATCCGTAATACCGCCAAAGGGTTCAATAATTAAACGCGCGATTAAAGCCATGGCTGCAAATTTCGGCGCCGAGGCAAAAAATCCGGTCACGGGTGTCGGGGAGCCTTCATACACATCCGGCGTCCACATATGAAAAGGTGCGGCTGATATTTTAAAGCCCAATCCGCAGAGCACAAATACCATGCCTGCAATCGCGCCGTAAGAGAGCTGCTGACTTAAAAATGTGGCTATATCGCCGTATTGAATAGAGCCGGTAAAACCGTAGACAAGGGATATACCGTAAAGCAATAAGCCCGAGGAGAGCGCGCCGAGCACGAAATATTTAAGCCCGGCTTCTGAAGCCCGCAAGCTATCCCGGTTAAAGGCTGCCATAACGTAAAGCGCCAGACTTTGTAATTCCACCCCGATATAGAGCGTCAAAAGACTATTTGATGAGACCATCACGCTCATGCCTAATACGGCATATAGCATTAAGAGGGAATATTCGTATTTATCCAGTTTTTCGGTTTTAAAGAAAGACTTGGCAAATAATAAAGCCGCCGCGGCCGATATGCCGAGGAAGAATTTTACGTAATAGCCGAAGTCATCATATTGCAAGGCTCCGCTAAACGTCTCCCCCGTAGGCTTACCTAAGATAAAGCCTGAAAAAGCATAAACGATCAAAACCGCAATCGAGACATACCGGATGAAATCCGTGCGGTCTTTTTTACCGCCAATACCAATCCCGAGTAATTGTGTCGCCATAAAGGCCAGCAAAAGCTCAGGTGCTATGAGTAGGAAATTTGGCATTGTCCTAGTTCCCCGATACAGCCGAACCAACGGCTAATTGTGTGGACGTCTGAAAGTCTGCAATAAGGCTATCAACCGAGACGGCTGTGATATCTGTGATAAGTGACGGATACACACCCAAGACGATCGTCATTATGGCAAGAGGTGCCAGAATAAGAATTTCTCGACGTGTCATATCCTCTATATCGTCAAGTTTCTCATTGGTCTGCTCGCCAAAAACAACTTCCCGGTAGAGATAGAGCGCATAGATGGCTGATAAAATCATGCCCATCGCCGCGCCCAGCGCAATCCACGGATTAACTTGAAAAGCCCCGACCATGGTCAAAATTTCGCCGACAAATCCAGACGTACCCGGAAGGCCGACATTGGCCATGGTGAATAACATCAAAAAGGCTGCATAGACTGGCATGCGTTTAACAAGACCGCCGTAAAAAGAAATCTCGCGCGTATGCATACGGTCATAAATCACACCTACGCAGAAAAACAGCGCGCCTGAAATAATACCGTGTGAGAGCATTTGAAAAATGCCGCCCTGAATACCTTGTACGTTTACCGCAAAAATACCCATCGTCACAAAACCCATATGCGCGACAGATGAATAGGCAATGAGCTTTTTCATATCATGCTGGCGATAGGCCACGAGTGACGTGTAGATAATCGCAATCACGCTCATCCAGAAAATCAGCGGAGCAAGCTCGATACTAGCCTGCGGAAAGAGAGGTAGAGAGAAGCGTAAAAATCCATAACCGCCCAGCTTAAGCAAAATACCCGCTAGAATGACAGACCCTGCGGTGGGGGCCTCAACGTGAGCATCCGGTAACCATGTATGCACAGGCCACATCGGCATTTTAACAGCAAAAGAGGCAAAGAAAGCCAGCCATAGCCATGTCTGTACACCGCCCGGAATTTCAAGCTGATCAGACAGGATTTCTATATTCGTTGTCGCCGAGCCTAATTGCTGTCCGCTAAAATAGTAAATCCACAATACAGCTGCGAGCATGAGAACCGAACCTAACAGCGTATAGAGGAAAAACTTATACGAGGCATAAACACGGTTCTTACCGCCCCAAACCCCGATAATAATAAACATCGGTATGAGGACGGCTTCGAAAAACAGGTAGAACAAGACCATATCCAAGGCGCAGAACACACCGATCATAAAGGTCTCAAGCACCAAAAAGGCGACCATATATTCAACCATGCGCGATTTAATCGACGTCTGGGAGGACAGAATACAAAGCGGGGTTAGGAATGCCGTCAGCAATATAAAGAGTATGGAGATACCATCTACACCAAGGCGGTACTCAATCCCCCCGCTTAACCAAGGCGTGCTTTCAACAAATTGGAAATCTGCCGTTGAAGGGTCGAAATCTATCACGAGTAAAACCGATAAGATAAAGACCGCAAAAGAAACCGCAAAGGCAACCCGTGGGGCATTCCTTTCCATCTGCGCCTTTCCGGCTTCGTCGGAAATAAAGGCCGCCGGCAGCATTAAAACTATAGCGCCCAATAGCGGAATAAAAGTTATCAGGGATAATATGGGGATGTTATGAAACACGGCCTAACCCCCTATCGTTGAAAAGACGAGCGCGATAATGGAGGCCAAACCGACCAGCATGATAAAGGCATAATGAAAAAGCTTGCCGCTTTGGATTTTAGAAAGTTTTTTACTCGCGCCCATAGCGAAAGCTGCGAACCCGTTTGGCCCTAAGCCGTCTATGATTTTCTGGTCACCGACCTTCCAAAACACATCACCTAAAAAGCGCGTAGCTCTTACCACGGTCGCGTCGTAAAGCTCGTCAATATACCATTTATTCAAGAAGAAATTATAGAAAATACCGCCTTCTTTCGCGAGCATTTTCTCTATTCCGTTATCTTTGATATACATCAACCATGCTGTGATAAATCCAAGTGCAGACACAAATAAAGGCGCAAACAAAACCCATAGCGGGAAGTCATGATGCCCTCCCCCATGATCATCCCCGTGATGGCCAACGTCTGTGGCATGCGAAGGCTCGGCGGCGGCGTAAAGATTATCCGGTGCAATCAGCGCATGACCACCCGAGCTTGGCAGAGATCCATTCCAGAAATGCGCAGACCCGCCGCCCATAAATTTGGAATAGAATATACCGCCCGCAAATACAGCCCCGAAACTCAGAACCCCTAAAGGCACAAGCATATTCATCGGGCTTTCATGGGCATGCTCAAAGGTATGGTGATCACCGCGATATTTCCCGTGAAAGGTCATAAAGATCAAACGCCAGGAATAAAAGCTCGTCATAAGAGCTGCGATAATCCCCATCCAGAATGCAAAGATAGCGGCATTACTTTCCCCGGCTGCTCCGACGGCATAAGCGGCTTCGATAATGGCGTCTTTGGAGAAGAAACCAGCAAAGCCCACACCCAGTAAAGGTATGCCCACACCTGTAATCGCCAATGTACCGATAATCATGGCGGCATAGGTAAAAGGCACTTTCTTGCGAATACCGCCCATTTTGCGCATGTCTTGTTCGTGGTGCATGGCATGAATAACCGAGCCTGCGCCTAGGAAAAGAAGCGCTTTGAAAAAGGCATGGGTAAAGAGATGGAACATGGCCGCATTATAAGCCCCGACACCTGCGGCAAAAAACATATAGCCAAGCTGCGAGCATGTTGAATAGGCAATGACGCGCTTAATATCACTTTGCACAAGCCCGACGGTTGCAGCGAAAAAGGCCGTAAACGCGCCGATAACTGTAATAAAGCCGGATGTCACGGGCGCTAATTCGTAGATCGGGAAAGCCCGACAGACAAGGAACACACCGGCGGTAACCATTGTCGCCGCATGGATAAGGGCCGAAACAGGTGTAGGGCCTTCCATCGCATCAGGCAGCCAGACATGCAGGACAAATTGGGCTGACTTACCCATCGCTCCGATAAAGAGCAGTGCTGCGATTAATTCAACGGCATTGATTTGCATGCCCAAAAACTCGACAATTTTTGTCGGGTCGTCATGAACAGCGGCAAAAACCGTATCAAAATTTACAGATCCGTAGACAAGAAAGACCGTCATAACACCCAAGGCCAAACCGACATCGCCCACACGGTTCGTCACGAAAGCTTTTATAGCGGCGGCATTAGCCGAAGGTTTCTTGTAATAATAGCCAATCAGCAGATAGGAGGCGAGCCCAACGCCTTCCCAGCCAAAGAAAAGCTGGATGAAATTATTAGCCGTCACCAGCATCAGCATGGCGAAGGTAAATAGCGATAAATAGGCGAAAAAGCGCGGTTTATAGGCGTCTTCACTCATATAGCCCCAGCTATAAAGATGGACGAGTGAGGAGACCGTTGTAATCACAACAAGCATGACCGCGGTAAGCGTATCAATTTTGAAAGCCCAATCAGCTTTTAAATTGCCAATATCCATCCAACGCAGGACAGGAATTTCAGCGGTGTTATGGCCAAAACCAATATTGATCAGAGCCATCCATGACAAAATCGCGGAGAGGAATAACAGGCCTGTCGTTATAAACATCGAAGGCTTCTCGCCCAATTTGGCACCGCCAAATCGCGTACCGCCTATACCGGCGATTATGGCTCCAATTAGCGGAGCAAAAACCAGAATCTTGTAAAGCATGCTGGATCAGCCCTTCATTAAGTCAATATCTTCAACGGCAATATTTCCGCGATTTCGGAAATAGACCACCAAGATAGCCAGACCGACCGCAGCTTCGGCTGCGGCCACTGTGAGAACGAAGAGGGCAAAGACTTGCCCCGCCATGGGATTATTTACGCCCGTCTCTGCCATATGGGTTGAGAAGGCGACGAAATTTATATTTACGGCCAGCAGAATAAGCTCGACACACATCAGAATGATGATGACATTTTTACGGTTTACGAAAATTCCGAAAACGCCAATGGCAAACATTATCGCGGCAACGATAAGATAATGGGACAATCCAATCATGATCCTTGTCCTTTCACGACGAGGCCTTCACCCGGTTTAATGTCGACATGCTCGACACCGGTTTCGCGTGTGCGGGCTATTTGCTCGCTTACGTCCTGCGTGCGAACCCCGTCGCGCTCGCGCAAGGTCAGGACAATCGCCCCGATCATAGCCACGAGGAGGACAAAGCCCGCCGCTTCAAAATAGAAGGCATAGTCAGTGTATAAAACTTCCGCGAAAGCCTGAAGGTTAGTTTGTCCGCTCGCGCGCTCTGCAACTGTGACCGGGTTTTCTTGGAAATAGGCCGCTCCGACGAGAAACATCTCCAGAAAGAGAATAACGGCTACAAAAATACCGTAGGGCATATATTGCAACATGCCCTGCTTCATCTCGACGAAATCGACATCCAGCATCATAACGACAAACAGAAACAGAACCGCAACCGCGCCGACATAAACCATCACCAGTAAGAGAGCGAGAAACTCCGCGCCCATCAAGATGAAAAGTCCGGCAGCGGAAAAGAAAGTTGTGATCAGGAACATAACCGAATGTACCGGATTACGGGCCGCAACAACCATAAGCGCACTGGCTATCGCCACTGTCGCAAGTAGGTAAAATGAAATAATGGTTAGCACCTTAAGTCCCTCAATATCCCGCCCTATCTGTAGGGCGCGTCCAATTCCAGATTTTTAGCAATTTCGCGTTCCCAACGATCACCATTGGCAAGCAGTTTTTCTTTATCGTAATAAAGCTCTTCGCGCGTTTCCGTCGCAAATTCAAAATTTGGCCCCTCAACAATCGCATCCACGGGGCACGCCTCTTGGCACAAGCCGCAATAAATACATTTGACCATATCAATATCATAGCGCGTTGTGCGGCGAGAGCCATCCTCGCGCGGCTCAGCCTCAATCGTAATGGCTTGCGCCGGGCAAATCGCCTCGCAGAGCTTACAGGCAATGCAGCGCTCCTCCCCACTTGGGTAACGACGAAGCGCGTGCTCTCCGCGAAAACGCGGCGAGAGCGGACCTTTTTCAAAAGGGTAATTAATCGTGACTTTCGGGCGGAAGAAATATTTCATGGCCAGCACAAAAGCCCCGACAAATTCCAGCAATAAGGCGCCGTGAATAACTTGTTTAATACGTGTCATCACCGCTCCTAAATCTTATCGCCAAAGAAGACGACCCATGTCGAGACAAAGGCCACAGCCGCCAGTGATGTCGGCAAGAAGACTTTCCAACCCAATCGCATAAGCTGGTCATAGCGGTAACGCGGGACGATAGCTTTCACCATAGCGAACATGAAAAACATGAAAAGACATTTGCCGAAGAACCAGAATACCGGCGGAATAAATTGGAAACCCAGATCAAGTGGTGCATGCCACCCGCCCAAGAACAGGATAGTGAACATCGCGCACATCAGGCACATATTCAGATATTCCCCGAACATAAACAGCATATAGGGCGTGGAGGAATATTCGACCATAAAACCCGCCACCAATTCTGATTCCGCCTCTGGCAGATCAAAAGGCGGTCTGTTTGTTTCGGCTAAAGCGGAAATAAAGAACAGGACACCCATATAAAACATCACAGGAAAGAGCACGAGGGACATGGGTTTGGAAAAATCAAGCATGAACATATGCCATTGCCAAAACCCGCCTGCCTGCGCCTCGACAATCTGGGAGAGGTTCATGGAACCTGTCAGAAAAATCACGGTGAGAATAATAAAACCGATTGAGACTTCATAAGAAATCATCTGTGCGGTTGAACGCAAAGCGCCCATAAAGGGATATTTTGAATTTGACGCCCATCCGCCAATAATAATGCCGTAAACACCCAGAGAGGAAATCGCCAGAACATATAAAATACCAATATTGATATTGGACATCACCCACCCCGGCGCTACGGGTACAACTGCCCATGCCAAAAAGGCCATAACGAGCGTTATAATGGGGGCAAGAATAAACAGGGCTTTATCAGAACCCGCCGGAATAATAATTTCTTTGAAAACAAATTTGAGCAAATCGGCAAAAGATTGCAGCAAGCCAAAAGCACCGACAACATTTGGGCCTCTGCGCATTTGCACAGCCGCCCAGACCTTACGGTCCATCAAGATCAAAAAGGCCAAAAGTACAGCCAAAATCAAAACAAAACCTAAGACTTGCGCAAACTTCCAGCCAAACCAGGCCAGCGGGCTAAGATCAGACCAGAATTGTATCATCATGTCTAAGGCCATTACTCTGCCGCCTCTTTATGCGTTGACTGGGCCAGCTCTGAGCACTCGGCCATTACTTGCGAGGCCCGTGCAATAGGATTTGTCAGATAAAAATCTGTAACCGTGTTTTTCAAAGGCGTAGATGATGTTTTACCCGCCTCGCCTATCCCGCTAATGTCAAAAGCCGCATCTGTCGTGACCTCGACATTATCAAGGCTGGCAAAACTTGGATGATCTGCAAATAAGACTTCGCGCAAAGCATCAAGGCTATCATAAGGCAGAACCCGTTCCACATGAGCCGATAAAGCTCTGATGATCGCCCAATCTTCCTTGGCCTCGCCTTTGGGCGGCACAGCCGGCATGCCGAGTTGCACGCGTCCTTCCATATTGACATATAAACCGCTCTTTTCCGTATAGGCCGAACCGGGCAATACAATATCCGCGCAATGAGCACCTGCATCACCGTGACTTCCTTGGTAAATCACAAAGGCCTTGGACAGTTTCGCCGTATCTATTTCGTCAGCGCCCAGCAAATAAACCGTCTTGATAGAGCCGTCCTCAGCCCCTGCGAGAATAGAGCGCGTATCGCGTCCTTCTTCGCCCGGTAAAAAGCCGAGATCTAGTCCGGCGACACGGCTGGCGGCAGTGTGTAAAATGTTAAATCCGTTCCAATCCGCCGTGACGACATTAAAGCTCTGACACAACTTCCCGATCTGACGTAATATCTGCTGGCTATCCGCGCGGTTTAACGCTCCCGCGCCAACAATAATCGCAGGTCGTTTGGCTGATTTTAATTTTGCCGCAAAGCCCTTACTAGCCTTGAGAAGTTCTGCAATTTCTTTCGGCCCGTCGCCCAAATGATCATATGTATAAGTCAGGTCAGAGGCTTCGCCAATCACGGCAATATCAAGAGCGCCTGTTAACCAGCGCTTACGAATACGCGTATTAATGAGCGGAGCTTCAAGACGAGGATTAGCCCCAATGATTAAGAGCGCATCAGCTTCTTCAAGACCTTCAATCGTTGAATTAAACAGGTAAGAGCGACGATCACCGCCCAGAACTGATCCGTCTTGGCGACAATCAAGGTTTTTCACCCCGAGACTGCTCATAAGGTCTTTTAAGGCCTTCATCGATTCCGCATCACATAAATCACCTGCAATAGCAGCGACTTCGCTTGGGTCACCCTTTAGCTTTTCAGCTACAAGCGCGAGGGCTTCGTCCCATCCCGCTGGACGTAAATTACCGTTTTCGCGAATATAGGGTTGATCGAGACGCTGGCGTCCAAGCCCGTCCCAGACAAAACGTGTCTTATCAGAAATCCATTCCTCATTAATCGCGTCATTGACAACAGGCATAATCCGCAAGACACGTCCCGAACGGCTATCAATACGAATATTGGAGCCAACCGCGTCCATCACATCAATGCTTTCGACTTTATCCAGCTCCCACGGGCGGGCATTAAAGGCATAAGGCTTTGAGGTCAGCGCGCCGACAGGACACAGATCAATAACATTACCCGACATTTCGGACGTCAGGCTCTGTTCCAGATATGTGGTAATTTCAGCATCCTCACCGCGCGAGGCCAGTCCGATTTCTTCAACGCCGGCCACTTCGGTCACAAAACGCACACAACGTGTACACTGGATACAGCGCGTCATGACTGTGTTGACCAGCGGGCCCATAAATTTATCATCTACCGCGCGCTTATTTTCTTCAAAGCGCGAGCCGTCTCGCCCGTAAGCCATGGCTTGGTCTTGGAGGTCACATTCCCCGCCTTGGTCACAAATTGGACAATCCAGCGGGTGATTAATCAGCAAAAATTCCATCACGCCTTCGCGTGCTTTTTTCACTGTTTCCGAATTTGTACGGATATTAGCGGGCGTGCCGTCGCGGTTCGGACGGAGGTCTTTGACTTGCAGCGCACAGCTCGCTTGCGGCTTAGGCGCGCCGACCCACTCCACCAGACACATGCGGCAATTCCCGGCTACTGAGAGGCGCTCATGATAACAAAAGCGCGGAATTTCCGCCCCTGCTGCCTCTTCACAGGCTTGCATCAGCGTATAGTCGCCTGGCACCTCATATTCAGTGCCATCAATATTGATTTTACGAAGGTCTGCGTTGGGGTCTGACATATCTACTCCGCCGCCTCTGGAACACCTTGGGGCACAAAAACGGGCTTGCCCGCACGGTAATTATCAATGCGCTCTTCAATCTCGTGACGGAAGTGGCGGATAAGTCCTTGGATTGGCCAAGCCGCCGCGTCACCAAGTGCGCAAATTGTATGACCTTCAACCTGTTTGGTTACGGCCAGTAACATATCTATTTCTTCAGTACGGGCCTCGCCGCGTACCATACGCTCCATGACACGCCACATCCAGCCCGTCCCCTCGCGGCACGGCGTACACTGGCCGCAGCTTTCATGCTTGTAGAAATAGCTGAGGCGTGCAATCGCTTTGACGATATCGGTGGATTTATCCATGACAATAACAGCGGCCGTTCCCAGACCTGACTGATGCTCGCGCAGCGCATCAAAATCCATGAGCACATGATCGCAGATTTCTTTTGGCAGGAGCGGCACAGAAGAACCACCCGGTATCACGCATTTCAGATTATCCCATCCCCCGCGCACACCGCCTGCATATTCTTCAAGCAAAGTTTTCATTGAAATAGAAAGCGCCTCTTCAATATTACAAGGTTTATTGACGTGGCCAGAGATTGAGAAAACCTTTGTGCCTTTATTATTATCGCGCCCGAACTGCGTCCACCACTCAACACCGCGGCGCAAGATAGTCGGCACAACAGCGATAGATTCCACATTATTGACTGTTGTCGGGCAGCCATATAGCCCAGCCCCTGCCGGGAAAGGCGGTTTGAGACGCGGTTGGCCTTTCTTGCCTTCAAGGCTTTCCAGCAAGGCCGTTTCCTCGCCGCAAATATAGGCGCCAGCGCCGTGATGCATATAAATGTCAAAATCCCAGCCCGTACCACAGGCATTTTTACCCACAAGGCCAGCGGCATAAGCCTCATCAATTGCGGTTTGGAGGCGATTGCGCTCCATTATATATTCGCCGCGCACGTAAATATAACACGCATGGGCTTGCATAGCGAAAGAGGCCACAAGACAGCCCTCAATGAGCAAATGCGGGTCATGGCGTAAAATATCGCGGTCCTTACAAGACCCCGGCTCAGACTCGTCAGCATTCACAACGAGGTAATGCGGGCGCTTGCCTACTTCTTTGGGCATGAATGACCACTTCAAACCCGTCGGGAAGCCCGCACCGCCGCGTCCGCGAAGGCCAGAGGCTTTGACTTGATCTATAATCCAGTCCTTACCTTGCGCGAGCATGGCCGCTGTACCGCACCACGCGCCGCGTTTTTGCGCACCTTCAAGACCTTCGTCTTGCAAGCCGTAAAGATTGGTGAAAATCCGGTCTTTATCTTGGAGAAGTTGAGCCATTACGTCTTCGCCTTCTTCATTGCGCGTGGCTTTCCGCCTTTGGCCAAAGCCTTGCCCTGCTTAACCCACTCATCGCGCTTAATACGTCCGGGGAAGCTGTCAATTACGCCTTCAACCATTTTAATATCAGCCGCCTTCCAAGCTCCGATCTGGCGGAAATAGTAAATACCCTTAGAATTAAGGTCTTTCTCGAATTTCGGTCCAATGCCTTTGATCTGTTTAAGATCATCTGGCGTGCCGTCCGTTGGGCCGTCTGTGTAAAGCACTTTAGGTTTGGCAGTTGATTTTTTCGGCAGGCCTTTTTTAGGATCATCATCAACCAAGCCTTTGGTTAAATCACGGCCTAAATTTCCAGATCGTTTTTTAGGATCAGGGTTAGCCTTACGCTTGGGGTCAACCCAGCCTTTGCGTGTTGCGCGGCGTTCTTTCGGGTCCCATTCATAATAATTGACCTTGGCCTTTTTCTCGGCATTGGGTAATTTCGTCGGCATTTTGACCTTATTATAAAGGCCCTTCGTGTTAAGCACCATGGCCCCGCCAACAGGCTCTGAACTAAAGCGCCCATTTTTAGGCCCTTGCGGCGGCTTCTTGCCCGCAACGAGATCATCCAGCACAGCTTCAAGGCTTTCAGCAGTGAGGTCTTCATAGTAATGATCGCCGTCCGCGTTAGATATTTGCACCATTGGCGCGTTAGAACATGAACCCAGACATTCGACTTCCAGCCATGAGAGCTTGCCATCTTCCGAGAGCGTGCGCTGCGGCCCGATTTTGCGTTTCAGCATCGCGATCAGATCATCAGAGCCGCGCAGCCAGCACGGCGTTGTCCCGCAAAGCTGGACGTAATGTGTGCCCACAGGCTCGAGGTTAAACATGGTATAAAAAGTCGCGACCTCATAGACACGGATATAGGCCATATCGAGCATATCACCCAGTTCGCGAAGCGCGGCTTCGGGCAGCCAGCCACCAGCGTCTTTTTGGGCAATCCAGAGCGCGGGAATAAGCGCAGAGCGTTGACGCCCCTTGGGGTATTTCTTCACCCACTGATTAATTTCCTTTATGGCTCCAGCACTTAGCGCGAAACTCTCAGGTTGTCTTATGGCAAGGCGGCGTGCAGACATTAGCGGTCAATCTCCCCGAAGACGATATCGAGCGAGCCTAAGATCGCTGACACATCGGCCAGCATATGGCCTTTATTGAGATAATCCATAGCGGCCAAATGAGGAAAGCCCGGCGCGCGAATTTTACAACGGTAAGGCTTGTTAGACCCATCTGACACCAGATAAACGCCGAACTCGCCTTTTGGCGCTTCAACACAAGTGTAAACTTCACCTGCGGGCACATGAAAACCTTCGGTGTAGAGCTTGAAGTGATGGATGAGGGCTTCCATGCTTTGCTTCATATCTTCACGGCGCGGCGGCGTGACTTTATTATCTTCACTCATAACCGGGCCTTCGGGCATCATTTCGAGGCACTGTTTCATAATTTTACAGCTCTCATACATCTCATCGACGCGGCAGAGATAACGGTCATAACAATCGCCGTTTTTACCCAACGGAATTTTGAAATCCAACTCATCATAAACCGAATAAGGCTGATTACGGCGGAGGTCCCATGCAAGGCCAGACCCGCGCACGAGAACACCCGAAAACCCCCAATCATAGCAATCTTGTTGTGAGACAACGCCAATATTGACATTACGCTGCTTGAAAATCCGGTTTTCTGTGAGGAGCGTTTCAATATCTTTGAGTTTTTGCGGGAATTGATCACACCAATTCAGCATATCATTAATCAGAGCTGGCGGGAGGTCTTGGTGGACACCGCCCGGGCGGAAATACATAGCGTGCATACGTGAACCGCAAGCGCGCTCATAAAATACCATCAGTTTTTCGCGTTCCTCAAAGCCCCAGACAGGCGGCGTTAGCGCGCCGACATCCATAGCTTGGGTAGTGATATTGAGCATGTGCGAAAGAATACGTCCGATTTCAGAATAGATCACACGGATAAATTCAGCACGGCGCGGCACCTCAATCCCCATGAGCTTTTCAATCGCCAGACAGAAAGCGTGCTCCTGGTTCATTGGCGCGACATAGTCTAGGCGGTCAAAATAAGGAATGGCTTGCAGATAAGTCTTATGCTCGATCAGCTTTTCTGTGCCGCGGTGCAGCAGGCCAATATGCGGGTCTACGCGCTCAACGATTTCGCCCTCAAGCTCAAGCACAAGACGCAGCACGCCGTGCGCCGCAGGATGCTGCGGGCCGAAATTAATGGTGAAATTACGATCATCACCTTCGAGTATGGCTTCGGTTGTGGTCATTAATTGGGAGCCTCTATTTTACCACTGACAAAACTATCCAAAGCTGTTTTCGTTTTTGCAATGCAGCCTGTAGCTAGATTAGCAAAATCATTAGCATCAACTAAAAATTCTGATTGACCCAAAGCTGATTTTACATCCTCCAATGTAACATCGCTTGATAAAGAGATATCTTGCTCGGTTTTACGTTGATGTGCAATATACCAATATTCCAACCAAGGCTGCATTTCCGAAACCCCATATTTAGAACTCGACGGCCTACGCTCTTTTGCATATGCCATAAACTTCAAGCATTCTGTTACATCTTGTTTGGAGTGCATGTTATAAGTAGCCACGGCCACTAGATGATATTTCATTTTCAAGCTGTTCCAATTCGAAGACTCTGCCTGCACATTTGAGCTAAATTGCATGACTGAACACAGCAAGATTGAATTAAAAAACGTCCGCATCACCCCTCCTCCACTTTTTCATCACCCGGGAGGATATATTTTGCGCCTTCCCACGGCGACATGAAGTCAAAGCTGCGATATTCTTGCGGCAAGTTGACGGGTTCATAGACAACCGCCTTGCGTTCCTCGTCATAATGGACTTCGACAAAGCCCGAAAGCGGGAAGTCCTTGCGCAAAGGATAACCCTCAAAACCGTAATCCGTTAGGATACGGCGCAGATCAGGATGCTCGTCAAAGATAATGCCGTACATGTCAAAGG
>CAZNCJ010000050.1:0-17470 GCA_964571595.1 uncultured Caulobacterales bacterium
AGCAGGATTTCATGCTGCCTCTCACATTTATGGAGGTCGGGACAGATCAGCAATTTGACTTTCTACGTAAGTGGCAAAACAAGGTTTACGAAGCTGGATATTTAGGTGCGGCTTGGCCGAAGGCCTATGGCGGCGGTGGTCTAACACAGGCCCATCAGGACGCCGCAACAGCTGCCATGCGCAAAAATAATGCCCCGATTATGCTTAATGCGATTGGCCTGAATTGGACGGGGCCGCTCCTGCTGGATATGGGCTCTGAAACCCATAAGAAGACATATATAAAAGGGATATTATCGGCCGAGGATATTTGGGCGCAGGGCTTTTCAGAACCAGAAAATGGCTCTGATTTAGGCAATGCACAATTAAAGGCAGAGCGCGACGGGGATAGCTACGTTCTAAACGGTTCCAAGATTTGGACCACGCAAGGCAATTTCGCAAAATATATGATCTTGCTGGCCCGCACTAATCCAGAGGCACCAAATAAATATGCTGGCTTGAGTTTTATTCTCACGCCCATGCGTGTGCCGGGTATTGAAACCCATAAAATTCGTAAACTGACGGGTGAATATGGTTTCACCCAAACCTTTTTTACGGATGCGCGTATTCCAGCTGATGGCCTGATGGGGCAGGAGGGGCAGGGCTGGAAAATTGCCATGCAGACTTTGGAATATGAACGCGGCGCGCGCGGCGGACAGGCAGGGGGCTATGTTATTACGCAAACAGACCCGCTTGAAATTATTCATCTGGCGCGCAAGGCCAGCCGGGGCGGAGCGCCCGCCATGGATGATCCGGTTATTCGTGATAAGCTGGTCGATTTTATCATCGAGGCGCAAGCGATTAATATGAACAATGCGCGGGCAAAAATTGCGCCGCTAAATTCTGATAAACCTATGGGGCTGCCATTAATGTCAAAACTTGTCTGGACGGAATATGCGCGCCGGGTCAATGAATTTGCCTTGAACTTGCAAGGCACACGGGCGGGCTATTATGTCGATGAACCCAACGCTGTCGATAACGGCTTTTGGCACAGAAGCTATCTCAATGCTTTTTCGGCTACGATTGGCGGGGGCACATCGCAAATCCAACATAATATCATTGGCGAGCATGTCTTGGGCTTGCCCAAAACACGGTAAACCCAGATAAGAACGATAAAATTATGATGCAGGATTTTGGACATATAGGCCTCACTGAAGCGCAAATTGATTTGCTCAATGTGGCGGAAAATTTTTGCCGTGAGAAATCTCCGATCGAGAAGGTGCGAGCCTTAATGGAGGATGAGCTTGGCTATGACCCAAAAGTCTGGGAAGAGATAGGCAAGCTGGGCTGGACGGCTATTGCGATACCCGAGGCTTTAGACGGTGTTGGACTCGGTCTGAGCGAGGTTGTGCCTGTCATGGAGCAAATGGGTCGTTATATGATGGCAACCCCGTTTGCTTCGACAACAATGGCGGCGCAAGCTTTACTTAAGGCCGGAACACAAGCCCAGAAAAAGGCCATACTCCCCCGTTTGGCAGCTGGGGCAGCAGCCTGCCTCGCGCTCAGTGAAATGAACGGGGATTGGGACTTAAACAATATTACGGCAAAGGCGAGTTTGAAGCGGGCATCTGGCGGGGATGTTTATAATTTGTCGGGCACGAAGATATTCGTGCAAAACGGGATTAGCGCCCAGTGGATTATCGCGAGTGTTTTAATTGAGGGTGAGGCGGGTCTCGTCATTATCGAGAAGGACAAAATTCCAGCAGACGCCTTTCGACGCGAGAAGATTATTGACGAAACTAAGCGCAGTTATGAGCTTACACTAGACGGGATAAGCCTCACGCAAGACGATATTTTAGAGGCTGGTGAAACGCGCGCAGCCTTTGCGCATATCCATCTTGTCGCGAATCTTTTAAACGCGGCAGAGCTGACGGGCGGGGCGCAATCTACTGTGGATTATACGGTTGAATATTTAAATACGCGCAAGCAATTTGGCAAATTAATAGGGGCGTATCAGGCGATGAAACATCCGACTGTGCAGGCCTATATCGGCTATGAAAAATCGCGCTCGCTTCTCTATGCTGCCGCCATGTCTTTTAACGAGCAAGGCGCGGGCGAAATTGCAACACGTATGGCGGCGGTGCAATCAGAAACGGCGCTTTCATTTGCAGCTGATCGTTCAATCCAGTTTCATGGTGGTTTTGGTTTTACATATGATTGCGATGCCCAGCTTTATCGCAGGCGGGCTATTTTTAATGCCTCGCAATATGGCGACGGGGCCTATCACAAATCCAAGCTGGCGGATTTATTATTATAAAGGGATAGCTCATGGCTCAAAATACGGTTTGAATAACTGGTGCAAGCTCTGGTATAGGAGCCGAACTTGCCCGGCAGTTTTTAGTGCGGGGAGACAAGGTCATCGCGCTTGCCAGACGACTTGAAAAACTCGAGGTGTTAGCGGCGCAAAACCAAAATATAACACCCTTCCAATATGACCTGTCTGATCTTGAAAACATTGAAACTCTCGTGCTTAAATTATCTGGCCAGTTTCCAGACCTCAATATCATCATCAATAATGCCGGTATTCAAGACAATGTCCGCATAGACGCAGACGGATATGGATTGGAAGATATAGAGCGCGAAATTAAACTCAACCTCACCGCGCCCATAGCTTTGTGCCAGGCTTTCCTACCCGTTTTGAAGTCCCGTAAATTCCTGCAGGGAGACAAGGCGGTAATCGTCAATATTACAAGCGGTCTGGCCTATGTTCCCAAACTGACTTCAGCCGTTTATTCAGCCACGAAATCGGGTCTGCATTTGTTTACAGACGCTCTAAGAGTGCAAGAACCAGATTTGCAGATTAGCGAGGTGATCTTGCCTCTCGTTAAAACCGAGATGACGGCAGGACGTAACGAAGGGGGCATTGAGGCGAGCTTGGCGGCCTCCCAAATAGTGGCGGGTATAGTAGCAAAGCGCGACCGCATCTATGTCGGGAAAACTAAAGCCCTTATGCCAATTTTAAGAGTGTCGCCAAAACTAGCCGCCAATATTATCCAAAAAGGTAACTAGTCGAGAAGTCCATTTCTAAAGATTATAGTAAAGTTGTTTTTTTATAGAAACTTAAGCTTTGCGATTTAATTATTGGCTATGAAAAGACACACCGATAAGAAGTGCAAAAAGGTTTCATACAACCCATAAAACCCGCACACATTTCACGGCGAAATGTGATGCAAGGCATTGGGGCTGTGTCGGGTTTGTCTGCTATTGCCTTAACAGGTTGTGGCGGCTCAGCCTCGGCTGGAAATGCCCCTCTTCCCGAATTTACCGTAAGCCCCCCCGACCACGCCAGCCTTGCAAGGTAGCGGCGTACAACCCATTTTTGGAGCAGATAAAGTGACACGACAAGCAGAAGTTTTAACGACGCGTGAAGCCGCCGCACTTTTTCAATCGGCTGTTGATAATGGCACTCAAACTAATAATGGGGATGAAGGACTTTACGCGGATTACCGCGCCAGTTTTACCAAGGCCTTGCCACATAATAATTTTGGCAAAGTGGACATAAATGCCTATGACGCTTTGCTTCACGCGCTTGGCACAGCAGAACATTCCGATTTTGAAGCTATACCGCTTGGCGGGACGCGTAAGCTAGCCAATCCGCAGGCGGCCTTCCGCCTTGAAATGGTAGGTCTTGATTCACACAGTACTTTCATGCGACCAGCCCCAGCCTTTGAGAGCTTAGAAACAGCGGCTGAAATGGGGGAGCTTTATTGGAAAGCCTTATGCCGCGATGTGCCTTTTATTGATTTTGAGACCAACGGCCTTATTCAGTCTGCCTTGAGTGACCTGAATGCATTTAGTCAAACCGTAGGGGCCTCAAACGGTGCTTTGAGTAGTAGCAATATATTTAGAGGTGAGACGTCCGGCGATCTTACGGGACCTTATATTTCGCAATTTCTTTTAAAAGACATTCCATTTGGCAATCATCTTATTGTTCAGCAATATGCCACACCCGCGCCGGGGGATGATTTTATGACAGATACGGCCTCATGGCTCTCAGTTCAGCGCGGCCAAGCGCCTGCTGCTTTAAGCAAGGGCAATGCGCGTTATATTAATGATGCGCGCGCCTTGGGCGAGTATGTACATCAGGACTTTTCCTATCAGGCCTATATGAATGCGGCGCTGATCTTATTAGCCATACCCAATAGTTTTGACTTTGATAATATTTACAACACCTCACAGACCCAAGGCGGATTTGCGACTCTTGGCGGACCGGATGTTTTAGACCTTGTTGCCAAGGCGGGTAACCTCGCGCTCTCTGGGGCGTGGTATCAAAAATGGCTCGTCCATCGCCGCGCACGTCCGGAACTTTATGGCGGGCGTCTAAATTATCATAAAACAGGCAAGAGAGATTATAACCTGCCATCAGATATTTTGGATAGTGATGCTGTGGCGCGGGTTTTTGCGCAAAATAACACTTATCTTCTTACGCAGGCCTTCCCTGAAGGCTCGCCGACACATCCGTCTTATCCGGCAGGCCATGCCACAATAGCCGGAGCCTGCGCGACAGTTCTGAAAGCGTAATTTGAAGAAACTATTCAAATTCCTAATCCGGTTATGGCCAGTGCAGATGGATCGAGCCTGATTTCATATTCCGGTACGCTCACTATTGGCGGGGAAGTCAATAAACTTGCAAATAATATCGCTTTAGGCCGAGATTGGGCGGGCGTACATTACCGCTCTGACGGGACTGATGGTCTTTTGGTAGGAGAGCAGCAGGCGATTGGATTATTACTGGATTATTCTCGCACCTATAGTGAGCGTTTTGGCGGCTTTACATTTACGAAATTTAATGGCGAACGCATTACCATCCAGAATGGGGTGATCCTTTAGTAAGGTTTTTCTAACATTTCAGGCCGCTCTTCTAAGCTGAACTTATTGCCCTGCCTGAAATAACCCTCAAAATTATCCAAAAGGATGGTTAAGCGTTATTTTTAGCCCTGATAAGGGGTAAAGTCTTGTCGCTGGTAAGATTACCTTATATGCGCGGTATATGAATGTTTTAAAGGTCAGACAGATAGCCCTATTGGGGAGCGCGTTGTGTTTAAGCATGGCTACGGCACAGCCTGCTTTTGCGCAAAAGTCTTACCGTGTCTGTAAATCCGTCCCGCATTGTGTAGACATTCTGGAACGCCATTCTAGTGAGAGTTTTGATTACACGGTTCTGGCGGATAATTTTTCCCGATTTTCAGATAAAGGCCGCCAGCTATTATTGGATATAGCGGGGCAAAATCAAAACCCAGACCTTGCACGGCGGGCCTTCGAGCTTATGGCCTTGGGTGAATTTAAGTGGACACCCGCGGAGCAATCAAAGCTCACCTCTTTATGGCCGCAATATCACACGGACTTGCTTACACCCGTGCTAGAGACATTTAAAAGCGAGGCTGTACGCAATAAGGCGGTTGCCACTCTTAACCATAGGGATAAGTCTGCTCAGAGCGCGGCCCGCACCCTTATAGCTTCAAGCATGATCGATGGTATGAAAGCGCCATTGCCTCCTGCGCTTATCCCGCAATTAGCCAAAGCTCTTGCAAGTGCACCGACGATTGCTCTGATTGATATGGCTGCGCTTTTACCGGAACCACAAGCCAGCGAGTTAATAATTCCGGTGCTAAAGTCGGGTGAGACGGAGCTAACCCGTCATGCCTATCAACGGCTTTTTGATATTAAGCCGGAAATAGCTTTTAACAGTCTGCTCAAGGCTTTGTTCTCTCTGCAGCCAAACGAATTTCAAGCCGGGCTGGCGCTATCTGATATGTTGCGTGTGCGTCACGGTTTACGCCCTGACGGATTTTATCTGCGCTTTGCAGGTGATATTGCCAAGGATGCGAAGTTTAATCCAGTCGCTCGTTTTGTGGGGCTGGACGTGGTTTTGCGTTCCCCTGAAAAGGTAAATATAGAACAGGACGCCGTATTTTTTCAAACCTTGAAAACAGGCATGGACGGATTTGCTAAACTTACAAAGACAGGGCAAAATCAGACGGGCGTGCCTTATGCTTACCTAGCCCGTTTTTCTGAAATGCAGACGCCGCAAACGGCAGAGAGCTGGGTTTCGCTTCTAAAATCCGGTTACGGGGCGGCAGAGCCAAAACTATCTAGCTACCCGGAATTTATCGCACGATTAGGCGAGGTGAAAACTGAGCTTAGTCAAGACCTAGTCGGTAAAGCAATGGGCGAGGAAAGTGATTATAATTTAATCAGCGCAGCGCTTCTAGCTTTTGCAAAACAGAATTTTTCGGTCACTCAAAACCAAAACAGTAAAGACGGTTTTACCGCACGGCTAGAGAATTTGCTGTCAGGCCATCCTGTTACTCAAGTGCGATTGGCGGCTAAAAAGTCAAAAGACATAGTCGCAGGCAAGAAGGACTCACGGGCAGCTTTCGAAATATATAACACTATAAGCCATCCTCTTTCTGCTGGAAAAAAATCTGTTAATAGGCCTGCTCAATATTGTCAGGTTAGCGCTTTGGATTACCGTGAAATTTCGCGAGGCATGCCCTATTTTGATCAAGCCCAATATAAGGATGGGAGCTTCACACGCCGGTCTGAATTGCGTTCTGCCACGGAATTAGGCTCTGGCTGGTTGGCCGCCTATAGTCGCCAAGATAAGGTGCGAGGTGGCGGCTTGTTTTATTTTGATAACAAAACCGGAAAAGGCACAAGATTGCTGGACGATGATGTCAGGCTTGTCGTGCCCACGCAAAAATATCCTTTTGGCCAATATAGTCAAAGCTATTGGGTGTTATCCTATCCGGAGCTGGGTGAGAATAGTTCTGATAATCACGAACGTCTTTACCGCGCCGAGATCACCCCACAAGGCGCAAAAGTTACGTTACACAGCGTCATGCCGCAGCAAGCGCAAAATGTCGGGCTTAGCCCTCGCGGCTGGCTGGAAATTGATTTCGTACCGGCGCAACGTCCCCGAAATATTTCTGCACTTTCCTATAATCCGCCCTTAACATGGACGCCAAAGGGAGAGCTGCGCGCCAAATGTAAACCTACAGCTGCGCCGGGTGCGAGCGGGGCTCCGTAATGGCCACGTCAAAATTTAATGAAAGTCAGGCGCTGGATTGTCTCTCAGCAATCAAAGACCCTCTTACGGGACAAGATATCATCTCGGCGGGGCGCTTGGCAGACATAGCCTTTAAAGACGGGCTGGTACGTGCGGTTCTTAAAATCGATCCCAAAGAGGCCGAGTTTTACGGCCCTATAAGACTGGCGTGTGAGGCGGCCTTGAAAACACTGGCTGGTGTTAAGAATGCTCAAGTGATTTTAACAGCACATGAAGCTGGGCCGACATTACAAAGCCAAAGGGCGGCGCCGAGGCCCAAAACTGTGCGCCCACATAAAGCCAGCCGCCCTGAAGGTTATCAGGGGGATAGCCAAGTTAAACATGTGGTGGCGATTAGTTCGGCTAAGGGCGGGGTGGGTAAATCCACCATTGCCATAAATCTGGCGGTTGCATTGGCTAAAACGGGCAAATCCGTCGGCGTACTGGATGCCGATATTCACGGGCCGAGCTTGCCGATTTTAATGGGGCTTTCCGGCCAAAGGGCCAGATCGACCGAGGTAAAAGGGCGTCCGATGATCGAACCCTTTGAGGCTCATAATGTGCGGGCGATGTCGATTGGGTTTTTAACCAAGGATGACGGGCCGGTTGTTTGGCGCGGGCCGTTAGTCCAAGGCGCTATTTCCAAAATGCTATGGGATGTGGATTGGGGGAAGCTGGATTATCTCTTTATTGATATGCCGCCTGGCACGGGTGATGCCCAGCTGGGTCTAGCCCAAGACATCAAACCGGCGGGTGCG
Source organism: uncultured Caulobacterales bacterium (assembly GCA_964571595.1). GTDB lineage: Bacteria > Pseudomonadota > Alphaproteobacteria > Caulobacterales > Maricaulaceae > CALCKU01. The sequence goes on from CAZNCJ010000050.1 coordinate 7,843, forward strand.
ATTATTATCTCGACCCCACAAGACCTAGCCCTCGCAGATGCGCGCAAAGGTGTGCAAATGTTTGAGAAAGTGAGTATTAAAGTCTTGGGGCTGGTTGAAAATATGGGTGTGTTTACATGCCATAATTGCGGCCATGATCACCATATATTTGGGCAGGACGGCGCCCGTAAGGAAGCTGAAAATATGGGGGTTGCCTTTTTAGGCTCTACCCCGCTTGATATAGCCTTGCGTGAAAGTTCAGATGAAGGCGTGCCTATTGCTGCGGGAGAGGGGCGTATCGCAACTATATTTCAGGATATTGCCAGCGCGTTTGAGCACTCCCTAAAAACGTAGAGATCGTCAGGTCTTAATCCTTATGATTCCGGCCGTTTTCTAAATGCCACTTAAACCAGATCGGGAAGATTTTGGGGCCGTCAACAAGATAGCGCTTCCACAATCTTTTGGGTTCAGAGACTAGGCGAAATAACCATTCAAGGCGGGCGTTTTGCATCCACAGAGGTGCTCGTTTTGTCCGGCCGGCAAGAAAGTCGAGACTGGCTCCTGTACAAAGACCTAATCCAACACAGTCCCCGCGCTCCATGGCAGCTTTGGCGACCATTTCTTGTTGCGGTGAACCTACGCAGATAAATGTAAAGCGCGCCGGACTTTGATGTATAAATTCAGCCGCTTTGGCAATGGCTTCGGGCTTGCGGCGCATGCCCATTGGGGGCTGGTGATGATTGACAGATTGCAAGCCGTATCTTGCAATGAGTTTCTCGATGATTTCATCATCTGCCCCGATAATATTGACCGTTTCTTCCGGGTCGATGACATTATCAAAAAGTTGTTCTGTCAGATCAGAACCAGGCACAATAGTCAGGGGTATGTTCGAGAATTGCGCGAGCTTTTGTAAGATACGGGAATCACAGACAGACAACCATGAGGCGGCATAAAGGGGTTTGTAAACCTCGGGCTCCTTATGCAGGCGTACTATGTGATCAACATTTGGTGTGACCAGATAGCGAAAATCATTTTCCAGCGTGATCCATTTGGCGCGTAATAAAGTTTGGTTAGCGCTAAGGGGATCAAAAGATGTCCCTAGGAAATTATAATGTTTCACATTACTACGCCAATCTTTAACCGCCGTTTCGGTTGTGCAAGATTGCTCCATTTTGACAAGGCAGTTGTCAGAGTTTTCAACACGCAGATCTTGCGCATTATCGTTTTGGAATGACTTGATCTTAGTCTTTTTCATATCCGTACCCACACTTAAATTATAAGTATGGGATAGCATAAGAGAGTTAGGATATGGTTTACGGTGCGCGTAAGCGCAAATATGTTAGATGAATCTCACCGTAATGCGCTCAAGACCTTCAATTCCGCCAGATAATTCATCCCCAATTTTAACAGCCCCGACACCTGATGGGGTGCCCGTATAAATCAGATCACCAGCTTGAAGATCCATATCTGCCGCGATGCGGTCTATGATCTCATCAATGGACCAAATCATACTATCCAGGGCGCCGTGTTGCACGATGTCGCCGTTTTTTCGCAGCACAATATGAGCGCCAGAAAGATCAACATCCTTGGCAAGTGTTAAGGCGGAACAGGGGGCGGCTTGTCCGAAATTTTTCGCCCGTGACCAAGGATGGCCAGAGGCTTTAGCTTTGGTTTGAATATCGCGCCGCGTCATATCTATGCCGACACCGTACCCAAAAACTTCAATCCCGCCCTTTTTCCCTGGGCCTATCGCGGCGACGAGTTCGACTTCGTGATGCAGATTATTGGTGTTGGGGGGAAAGGGAATGTCCGCCCCGCTTTGGACTATAGTTTCTGCTGATTTCGTGAAAAATATCGGTTCGGAACGCTCCACATCACCGCCCATTTCAACCACGTGATCGGCATAGTTTTTACCGACGCAATAAATACGTCTCACCGGAAACCTTCTTTTTTGTCCTGCAATAGGTAAACTCACGGGATTAGCGGGTGTGAAGGCAAATTCCATATTATCCTCATTGCGACAAGTCTTTATCAGCGCTAGTCTAGACTAAATGAAGGAGTTTTGCCAATGCGCGTTGTCGATATTGCTGTAGATGAGATTTATGTCCCCGCCGCCAAGAAAGGCACTTTGGATGAAGATAAGGTCATGCCTTTGGCTGAGGATATTTTAGAAAATGGTCTGAGCAATCCGATTTATGTCCGCCAAGGCAAAGGTCGTTATGTCCTCCAAGAAGGTCTTCACAGATTAGAGGCTATGAAATTACTGGGCAGTGACATGATAGAAGCTCATATCGTCCAAGCAAAAAAGCACTAACCCCCTCGATAGATAATAAGGATAAAAGATATGGAAATTTTACGGACACCGGATACGCAATTTGAAAATTTACCGGATTATGATTTTGCCCCCAATTATGTGACACTCAAAAACGGTTTGCGTATTCATTACGTCGATGCTGGCCCGCGCGACGGACAAATAGTGCTGATGATGCACGGGGAGCCGAGCTGGTCTTTCCTTTATAGGCATATGATAAAAAATGTAGCAGCGGCTGGCTTTCGAGTGATTGCACCTGATCTGGTTGGGTTTGGTCGCTCTGACAAACCCTCCAAGACGGAGGATTATACATATACGCGCCATATGGCGTGGATGTCTGAATGGTTTGAAGCGGTTAAAATAAACAATGCCGTGCTGTTTTGTCAGGACTGGGGCGGTCTTATCGGTCTGCGCCTTGTGGCGAAATATGAAGATAAATTTGCTGGCGTTATCGCGGCGAATACGTTTTTACCTACTGGAGATAAAAAGCCGGGAGAGGCTTTTCTGCAATGGCAAAACTTCTCTCAAACCGTACCTGAATTTCCAGTAGGCGGCGTCATTCGTGGTGCGACTGTTAAACCACTGAGAGAGGGCGTTGAGGCCGCTTATAACGCCCCTTATCCGGATGAGAGCTATAAGGCGGGGGCGCGTATATTCCCCTCACTGGTTCCGACATCACCGGATATGGACGGAGCGGCAGATAATGTGAAGGCGTGGAAGGTGTTATCTAAATTTAACAAGCCCTTCTTAACGGCCTTTTCCGATGAAGACCCGGTGACAAAGGGTGGAGATAAACTTTTTCAGAAAATGATAGCGGGCTGTGCCGGCCAACCTCACCAGATTGTTAAGGGCGGCGGCCACTTTCTACAAGAAGATGTGCATCAGGAATTATCGGAAATTATCGTTGATTTTATGGCGCGTCTTTAGGCCTGCCCCGAACTTGCCTATTTGTGGCGGGATTGAAGCTCAGTAATAATATCTGCAAACCCGATATCTTTCTGGGCCAGTAACACCATGAGGTGATAGGTCAGATCAGCGGCTTCAGAGATGAGCTTATCATCCGTTTCGCATACCGCCGCAAGGGCGGTTTCAACGCCTTCTTCGCCGACTTTCTGGGCCGTGCGCCGTAAGGGACCATTGAGTAATTTTGCTGTATAAGAACTTTCGCTATCAGCGGATTTGCGGGCCGCTATCAGCTTTTCCAGATAAGCTAAAAACCCAAGACCTTGAGGCGCGTCATCCCCGAAACAGCTTTGCGTGCCCGTGTGACATGTCGGCCCGATGGGTAGGGCTCTGACCAAGAGCGTATCCTTATCGCAATCAAGAGAGATCGAACTCAGATTAAGGAAATTGCCGCTCGTCTCGCCCTTCGTCCAAAGTTCTTGGCGAGAGCGGCTGTAAAATGTGACACGGCCTGTCTCAAGGGTTTTTTTAACGGCGTCTTCGTTCATATAGCCCAGCATCAAGACCTGTTCTGATTGATCGTCTTGAATAATAGCCGGGACTAGGCCGCCGCCTTTTGTAAAATCTATTTCGTCAATTTTCAGGCTCATTGTCTTATCTCTATGCCAGATTGAATAAGGTCGGATTTAAGGTCGGGTATGGCGATGACGGCTTTGTGGAAGACGCTGGCGGCCAACGCCCCGTCTACTCCGGCTTGCTCAAACACGTCTTGGAAATGCTGCACAGCGCCCGCCCCGCCAGAAGCAATAAGGGGGACGCTGCAAACGGCTCTTGCGGCTTTAAGCTGGGCAATGTCATAGCCCTTTCTCACCCCGTCCTGGTTCATGCAATTTAGAACAATCTCGCCCGCTCCGCGCGAGACAACCTCTTGAATCCAGTCTAGCGTGGCGCGTCCTGTCTCGCGGGTTTTATCTGGGTCGCCCGTATGGGATTTTACGCGGTATGTGCCGTTTTCCTCAAATGTATCAATACCGACAACAATACATTGACGCCCAAAAGCGGCGCTCAGTTCATTGATCAGGTCCGGATTGATTAATGCGGGTGAGTTAATGCTGATCTTATCAGCCCCTTCGGCCAGTCTTGTTCTGGCTGCCTCTATGGTTTTGATCCCGCCTGCCACGCAAAAAGGAATGTCTAGAACTTTCGAGACAGCCCCGACCCAGTCAGGGCTTACTGTGCGGTCATCAACAGAGGCCGTAATATCGTAAAAGACCAGCTCGTCAGCGCCCTCATCGCGGTAACGCAGTGCCAGATCAATAATATCGCCGACGTCTTCGTGATTACGAAATTGCACGCCTTTGACAACGCGCCCGTCGCGCACATCCAGACAGGGAATTATACGGCGGGCTAACATGCGATAGCCTCAGATAAGGTGAACTTATTCTCATAAAGGGCTTTCCCAATAATAATTCCGTAAGGGTTTATCGCTTTGAGGGCTTTCACGTCATTGAGACTGCCAACCCCGCCGGAGGTAATGAGGTCAAGCTCTGCAAAGCGCTCCCCGATTTGCGTATATAGCGCCGTGTTAGAGCCGCCCAATGCGCCGTCTTTTGCAATATCTGTCACAAGTATGGTTTTTAAACCCGAGCCGGCATAATCGTCCAATATTGTCCAGAGCGATTTCGAGATGGTTTCTGTCCAGCCGCGCGTTGCCGGATAAGGTTCCCCGTCAGCACCTATGTTCACATCTAGGGCTATGACAATTTTCTCAGGGCCTAGGTTTTCAATCCAGAATTTGACCATTTGTGGATTGGTGACAGCCAAAGAGCCGATCACAACCCGTTCAACCCCGCCGTCCAACAGATATTGAATTTGGGAGAGATCGCGCAGGCCGCCCCCTGTCTGGATTTTCAACCCGCTATTTTTGGCAATATCAATAATGAGATCGGCCTGACCGTTGACCTCGTTTTTAGCCCCGTCAAGGTCAACTACATGCATCCACTCTGCGCCCATTTCCGCAAATTGGCGCGCCATCTCTATAGGCGAGATGTCGTAATTTGTGCGTTGGTCAAAATCACCTTTTAGAAGACGCACACAGCCGCCATCCATCAGATCGATTGCAGGAAATATCATAATTCAACCTTCAAGAAATTTTCCAATATGCGCGCACCAGTTTTTGAGCTGCGCTCGGGATGAAACTGGCACCCATAGACATTTTTATGTTTTACGATCGCTGAAAACTCAGAGCCATATCGTGTTTTAGCCAGCGTATAAGGGCTTGTTTGGGCGGCAAATGAATGGACGAAATAGGCATGGTCTTTCGTGCTTATGCCCTCCAACAAAGGGTCAGGCTGGATAATTTCAAGCTGGTTCCAACCCATATGCGGTGTCGGTAATGTGCCTGTGTCCAATGCGCTAATTTCGCCCGGAATAAGGCCGAGACCTTTGATCGGTTTGTCGCCTTCATTAAGCGTTTCAAAAATTAACTGCATACCCAGACAAATGCCCAAAACGGGTTGTGTCAGGCTTTGCAAAACGGGTGTTAGCCCTTTGGCATTTATCTTTTCCATCGCAAATGGGGCAGCCCCCACGCCAGGTAATATAACGCGCTGGGCGGCTTTAATCCTGTCTGGATCATCCGTAATGACGGCCTTGGCCCCCAATCTCTGAAAGGCAAAATCCACAGAGGCCAGATTGGCCACGCCAGTATCCACAATCGTTAAGGACATGGTTATAGAACACCTTTGGTGGAAGGTATGTCGCCGCCAATACGGGCCAAGGCAGGACGTAAGGCCCGGCCCACGCCCTTAAAACAGGCTTCAATAATGTGGTGGCTATTTTCGCCCTCAACATCAATATGTATGGCCGCGCCCAAAGTTTGCGCCAGACTTTGGAAAAAATGCGGACACATTTCGACGGGAAAGTCCCCGACATGATCGCTTGGAAACTCGCCTTTAAAGACGGCTGCTGGTCGACCTGATAAATCTACGGCTACGCGGGCCTGTGTCTCGTCCATGGGCATGATAAACCCGTAACGCCCAATACCGGCCTTATTACCCAAGGCTTGCTTTAAAGCGGTACCCAGCGCCAAAGCAGTATCTTCAACTGTGTGGTGCGGGTCAATTTCAAGATCACCTTCGCAGCTTAGGGTCAGGCCCATACCGCCATGTTTGGCAATTTGTTCGAGCATGTGATCAAAAAAGCCTAATCCGGTTTCCACTTTCACCGTACTGGGGTCATCCAGATTGACGCGAATGGCAATGTCTGTCTCATTGGTTTTACGAAAGACCTCACCTATACGGTTCTCGTTTTCTGCCGCAGCCACGGGGGCGTCCAGTGCAGGGCTAGCCGAAAAAGAGGCCGGAACCTGAAAGGCTGCGAGCGCCAGATTGTTATCAGCTGGGGTCGAGATAGACACTCTGACATGTCCGGGGATTTTGTTGCGAAAATCACGAATTTTTATATTGGCTTTGCCAAGCGCCTCAAACAATGCAGCGTCATTTTTAAGTCTGAGTAAGAGAAAATTGGCATCTGATGGATATAGACGTTCGACAAATTCTGAACCCTCTAAGGCTTTAACCATGCGCGCGCGCTCAGACTTCCAAAGTTCCAGACGGGCTTGGTGTATAGGCATTACGGCCGGTGCGAGCGCACGAAGCACGGCGCGCTCAACAGGCCTTGGAATGGGGTAGGGTGGTAAGACCTTGAGCATGAGGTTGATAATCTCGGCATCGGCAATACATACGCCCATGCGTACACCTGCCAGACCGTAAACCTTACTCAGGGTTCTTGTAATAATGAGATTACGGTAGGTCGGGCGTAAAGCTACAAGACTGTCATTGTCTGAAAATTCGATATAGGCTTCGTCTACGACAATCAGGGTTTCGGGGAATTTTTTGCATAAACCCGCAATGCTTTTAGTCGCCAGACTGTCGCCTGTGGGATTGTTTGGTGAACATAAAAACACGATTTTAGGCGTGTGGGACTTAATGGCTTTTTCAATCGAAGGCATATCCCAAACGGGTTTTGTCTTATCAATGGCCCCACTAGCGGCGTAATCTGTTAGCAGCGGGACCTCAATAATTTTGGCCCCCTGAATTTCCGCGGCTGTTTTGAAATATCCAAATGTAGGCGGGCAGATCAAAATACTATCCTGACCGGCCTCACAGAAGCTACGCGTTAGAACTTCTATGGCCTCATCGGCCCCGCGGCCCATCATAATTGTTTCAGGTTCAACACCGAAAAGGCTGGCCAGACGCGCGCGCAGCCCTGCGGGTTGTTGGGCTGGATAGCGGTTATAATCTTCCACGCTTTTATTAGCAGGCGGCGGCGCCCACGGACTTTCATTGGCGTCCATGTGCAAGGCATGTGTCGCCCCGCCGCGTGCACTATATGTGCTAAAGCGGGCAATAGACGGACGGGCTATATTTAGAGGCCATTTGCTCATGACGTGGAGCTTTCTTTACGGGTTTGGATTTGTGATGTGGTAGGTGCGTGTTCGAGCCTGAGGCTGACAGAGCGCCTGTGGGCCTCCAAGCCTTCGAGTGTTGCGAGTGTTTCAACTACGGGGCCGATATTTTCAAGCCCAGTCCGCGTAAGTTCCTGCACGCTGATAAATTTCATAAAACTTTCGATCGTGATGCCGGAATAGGCCCGTGCCGCCCCGAAAGTGGGCAGGGTGTGGTTCGTGCCGCTGGCGTAATCGCCTACGCTTTCGGGTGTCCATTCGCCTAAAAATATAGAGCCGGCATTGCGTATAGTGGGAACAAAATTACGCGGCTGATCAATTTGCAGGATTAAGTGTTCGGGGGCGTATTTATTTATGATCTCGGCAATATCTGATCGCGTATTGGCCATGAGTATACGCCCGTTCTTAAGCGCTTTTTTGGCAATATCCGCGCGCGGGAGCGAGGTTAGTTGTGTATCGACTTCACGCGAAACAGCTGTGGCAATCTCTGAGTTTTCGCATACGCAAATAACTTGAGCCAGCGTGTCATGTTCGGCTTGAGCCAACAGATCAGCGGCGACAAAGACGGGATTGGCATTTGCATCAGCTACAACCATAGCTTCTGACGGGCCAGCGGGCATATCAATGGCGGGGCCACCTGCGATCTGCGCGGCCATAGATTTAGCCGTAGCGACATAGGCATTACCGGGGCCGAAAATCTTGTCACAAGCCGGAATAGTTTTCGTGCCATATGTCATGGCGGCTATGGCTTGTGCGCCGCCGCAAGCAAAGAGGTCTGTGACTTGGCACTGATAGGCGGCCGCCAATATGGCTTGATTAATCTTTCCGTCCTTACCAGGCGGGGTGACAATAATTCTGCGTTTTACACCTGCCACCCTTGCTGGAATGGCCAACATTAACAAGGTCGAGACAAGCGGGGCGGTGCCGCCCGGCACATAAAGACCCGCCGTGTCTATGGCGCGCGCCTCGCGCCGACACATAACACCGGGCATGGTTTCGACCTCGATATCTTTTGGCAGTTGGGCGATGTGAAAGGCCTTGATGTTTTCTTGTGCCGTTTTAATCGCCTCTTTGTCTTTATCTGGGAGGTTTTCCCACGCCTCTTTTAAGGCGCTTTCCGGGACTTTAAGTGAGCCGAGTTTTACCCCGTCAAAACGTTCTGTATAGTCGAGCACAGCAGCGTCACCGCCGTTTTTCACACCAGACATAATCTCGCGAACAGACTCGATGAGGTCAGTACGTGAGAGAGCATCCGGGCGCTTAAGGGCGGCGCTCTTTTCGTTCTGGGTGAGGTTATTCCAAATCAAAGTCTGCATGTTAGCTCATCATCTTTTCGATTGGGAGTACGAGAATAGCCCGTGCGCCGAGGGCTTTGAGGTCTTCCAATGTTTCCCAGAAGACGTTCTCGGTACAGACGGCTTGCAACGCCACAAGATCATCTGTTCCCGCCAGAGGCATGATAGTGGGGGCATCTGATCCGGGCAGAAGCTCGGTAATGGCTTCTATCTGGCCTTTGGGGGCATTCATCATGATATATTTGGTTTCTGAGGATTTTAACACACCGTCTATGCGGTTCATTAATTTATCCAAAATCTCGCGCCTTTGCGGGGAGAGTTTCCGGTCTGAGGCTATCAAAACGGCTTCACTTTTTAAAATAGTCGCAAAGGCTTGTAAGCCGTTAGCCTCCAGCGTGGCGCCAGATGACACCAGATCACAAATGCTTTCGGCTATGCCGATAGACGGTGCAAGTTCCACCGCGCCCTTCATTTCGACAAAGCTGGCCTGTATTTTATTGTCGTCCAGATAGCGCCGCAAAATACCGGGATATGTCGTGGCAATACGGGTGCCTTTAAGATCATTTGCGCTTTTTATATTACCTGTCTCGGAGGCCGCTAGACAAAGCCGGCAGCGTGAAAACCCAAGCCGCATCGTGATTTTGGCATCCAGTTCTGTGGCGCTGGAAAGCT
>CAZNCJ010000051.1:0-16969 GCA_964571595.1 uncultured Caulobacterales bacterium
CGCTGCGCGGTATCAAAACCTCCGGTCCAATGGCCCCTGAAATTGATATGAGCGGGCAGCGCAAGGGCGATTACGACATTCACGAAGAGCATGTCGATAAAATGATGGCCCAAGAAGCGGCGGAGTAGCGCTTCACACTAGATTTTGAAAAGCCGCCTTTACGGGCGGTTTTTTTGTGGTGATTATGTTAGGAACCGCCTAGAATTAAGAAGGGTGATATACAAAAACTAGATGTTGAGCTGACTGCATCTGATTGCCATTATGCGTCTTCTTAACTGGCTTACGCAGGGGAAGGTAAGAGGCGATGACTGAAGCAGACCTAACGGCGCAATTACTGACAAGCACTGGCATGGTGTTTAATATAACCTCGGTTATTTTTGGGATTATCTCCGCCTATATTATCGGGCTTTACTGGTTTTTAAACAAAAGCAGTGTCGTGCTTAAACTGGTCGCCTTTCTGACATTAACACTCGCCTTAGCCGTTTTGGGGATCGCAATTTTTGGCATAATGCGTCACGCTGAGGGCCTGACACTTGCACTGCGGGAACTGGATAATCTCTCAATTCTCGGCCGCATGGCGATAGAGCCTACGGCAGAAGGGGTGGCCAAATATATAACAACGGGTGTCAGCCTCTTAGGTGTTATTGTTTATGCGGGACTGGCCTATCTCACATTTGGTAAGCGCTGGATAAAAGATCGTTAGAGTGAGCGTAGTAATCTATTTTAGTGATAAAAATTAAATCAAGTTTATCTTTTGGGACGGCTCGATTTTGCATCTAAAAGCTGTATGGAAATACCATTTAAGGGCAAGTTGGTTCACGTGTAAATAAATTTTTAGAGGTTTCGTAGCTGTGAGGTGAGTGTAAAGCGTTGATGGCTGGTAATGTAACACTCGGAGCCTCATTTTTAAGAAACTCCTTTGCGGCGATAAGATCGATTTCGTTTGGTTGAGAAATTGCAGGCGGCAATATGTCTTCGGTGTAAAAATAGACTTGGCTTTGTACAGCTCGATTGTGACCTTTATTTAGAGCAATGTTTTGTAATTGTGCACCATTTTTAATGGTATTATAATTCCCAAGAAATGTCACACTGTTTGGCTTAACCTCAAACGAGATTGTGTTTGAATGAAAGCAAGAGACCCAGTGTTTTTGTTGCGATAAACTATGTATATAATAATGACCTGGCTTTAATGTCGTAAATACGTAATCGCTTTGGTTTTTCTCGAATATAAATTTTACAAGAGAACTACTGGAAAAACTGGGATTGTTAGGTCTTAAATGAAGTTCTTGAAAATGTGGAATGAAACCATCCAATTTAACTAAAACGCCCGATTTTGTTCCGCCCTCAACCAAATTAGCTTTTTGTACATCGGTTGTTTCACACCCGAGTACTAACATTGCTGTTGCTATTAGAGCTGTTTTTTTAAAACCCATATTCCCCTCATGATATATAGCTTGTGATTAAATCCTAAGTAGCAACATTTTTAAAGTCAAGTTGGCGTATATTATTGATTTTTGAAAACTGATTTTGTTATTTATATTGGAAATATGTTATGTCTTGAGCTTACTTGCATTTATAATTTTGTCACTATAGCACCCCTGCAATCCTCAATAGCCCCCTCTAAAACCTTACATGCCTGCTTGTTCTGCCGACCTAACCGTATCAAATCGGGCAGGTCTTGGGGGCGGCGTATCAACCCCTTTATCACGGGCCAGATTTGGGTTTCGCCATTGGCGTTCACACCACCCAGCGCGGCTTGCGGCAAGGCTTGATCTGCCGGGTCGAGCACAGCGCGGATGATGAGACCGGGTAAATTATGGGCCTTGGCCGCTTGCATGACGGCATAAGTTTCAACATCTACGGCAACCGCTCCGCTTTGCGCGAAGATCCTCGCCTTGGCTTGGGGGGTTGTGACGGCCTCTTTAACCGAGACAATCGTGCCGGTTTTGGCGTCCGGCAATTGCTGTGAAATTTTCTTATGCCACGCGGGGTCTACAGAGAGCGTCGCACCTTCCATCATTATGTGGTCAGCCAGAATAAGATCACCGGATTTTATATCTGGGGCGAGGCCGCCGCAGACACCAAAACTGATGAGGCGCGTGGCGCCTTGTTCGATTAATGCGCGAGCGACCTTGCGCGCGCCCTCTACTGTGCCGCCCGCACAGTCGGTCATTGGAGCGGGCAAGCCTTGGCGTTTGAAAGTTTTAAGCAGTAGCTTTTCTTCGAGCCGGATGCCCGTCACAAAACCGATTGATTTTAGCGTGAGCGTGTCTCTCACCTTACATGCCGTATGCCGGAACTTTACTATTACTGGCTTTGAGGTTTTTAAACCGCGCAAGCGCCCAGATCGGGAAAAAGGCGCTATAGCCGTGATAGCGCAGATAGAAAATTCGAGGAAAGCCTACCGCCGTATGCCAAGGCTCGTCCCATTTACCGTCTGCGTTACGGGATTGCATAATATATTCAATGCCGCGCTGCACAGCCGGATTATCAACTTCGCCTACCGCCATGAGCCCGAGAACCGCCCATGATGTTTGTGAGGGCGTACTTTCCTTACACTCAGTTTTGCGGTCATCGAAATAGGTCGCCCCGTCTTCGCCCCAGCCGCCATCAGCGTTTTGACGAGAATAAAGCCAGTCTACGGCCTTGCGGATATAAGGTGCGTCTTGAGGCTCACCCAGCACATTGAGCGCGCAAAGCACCGACCATGTGCCGTAAATATAATTCGTGCCCCAGCGCCCATACCAAGACCCGTCTTCTTGCTGTGTATCTTTGAGATATTTCAGGCCTTTGGCGACAACAGGATGGGAGGTGTCATGGCCGAGCTGGGCGAGGAAACTTAAGCAGCGCGCACTGACATCTTCTGTGGGCGGGTCAAGCAAAGCGCCGTGATCGGCAAAAGGGACGTAATTGAGATAGTCTTTATTGTTATCAATATCAAAAGCGCCCCAGCCGCCATTTGTCGACTGCATGCCTAAAATCCATTCTTCGGCGCGCGCAATTGATTCTTTATATTTCGGATCCCCTGTGCGGTGCATGGCCATGCCGACAACGGCTGTATCGTCCACATCCGGATAATGGTCATTCCAATATTGAAAAGCCCAACCGCCGGGGCGAAGATCGGGCGCCTTTTTCGTCCAGTCGCCTTTTACTTCGAGGATTTGGCGATCAATCAACCAATCACAGCCTTTTTCTGCCGCCTCCACGCTTTGCGAGTTTCCTGCCTCCAGCATGGCATGGGCGGACAGGCATGTATCCCAGACCGGAGAGAGGCAAGGCTGGCAGTAAATCTCGCCGTTATCATCTGTGAGCAATTTTTTTAAGGCATCTTTACCCTCAACCATGAGGGTATGGTCTTTGTTATAACCCAGCGCGTCTAACGCCATCACCGCATTGGCCATAGCTGGAAAAATCGCGCCCAGCCCGTCTTCCCCGTTCATGCGGGGGACAAAAAAATCAAGCGCTGCCTGAATAGATTTTTTACGGAATTTTTTGGGAAAGAGAGGTTCGACCTTGCGCAAGACTTTATCGACAATGATAAAAAAATCGCCCAGCCATTTACCGGTGACATTTGTATGGTAATCGGTGACGTTTTCAGGATCATTTTTAAACAATTCTCGTACTGTGACATTATTCGGATTACGGGCCACGGGCTTTAAGGCTGCAATAACCAAGAGCGGGGTGACTACTGTGCGTGACCAATAAGACATTTTATAAATCGTGACAGGAAACCAGTCCGGCATAAGCATAACTTCGACGGGCATGACAGGCACGGCCTTCCAAGGGGCCTGACCAAAGAGGCATAAGGCATAGCGCGTAAAGACATTGGAACGCTCGGCGCCGCCCGCGGCTAAAACCATCTCGCGGGCCTTGACCATATGAGGGAGGTCAATATCCTCACCCGCTAATTTGAGCGCGTAATAGCCTTTAATCGTGGCGGAGATATCCATATCGCCCTTGTGAAAAAGCGGCCAGCCGCCATCAGGGTTTTGAATACGGCGAAGGTAGACACATATCTTTTCTTGAAGCTCTGTGTCGATTTCGTCCATGTAATGCATGAACATAATATATTCAGCCGGAATGGTGGCATCTGCTTCAAGCTCAAATAGCCAGTGCCCGTCCTTTTTCTGACGCTTGGCCAAGCCTTCAGAAGAGCTTTGTATCAGCGTTTCAAGCTCTTGCGTAAAATTATCTATCCTGGGCGCAGTGGCTGAAATTGTCATGCTCTCACCTTTGTCTGGACTTTAGATATATCTAATTCTTTTTTGGATTTCATGTCACATTTTTGTGCAAATTCTGCGGCCTTAAAGCCTGAACGTATAGCGCCCTCAATTGTGGCAGGCAGGCCCGTATCCGTCCAGTCTCCGGCTAGAAATAGATTTTCGAATTCAGACTGCGTGTCAGGGCGGTAAGTTTCAAGATCGGGTGTTTGGGCTAACGTAGCGCGTTTTTCCTTAATGACGCGGTGCGGCGGTATAGAAGGTTGGGGGCCAAACAGGTCCGATATATCATTCCACACTGTCTGGGCAAGTTCATGGCTGGGTATATCTAAAAGATCATTTCCCGCCGATATTGTCACAGAAGCGATGTTGTCCCTGACAAACACCCATTGCGCTGTCCCGCCTATAAGCCCGATGAGAGGGGCTGGCCAATCGACTTTGAGAGGGGCGTCGAATTTATAATGTAAGTTTACAATAGCGGAATAGTTAAGCGGGATATCCAACCCCCCTAGAATTTGCGTCGCGGGGGCAGGGGGTAAGGCCAGAATAACACTGTCAGAGCCTGATAGGCTGACTTGGCCTTGCGTGAAATCAAGCGCGCGAATTGCAGACTTGTCTTTATTCAAAGACTTTAAGCGCCAGCCCAGATTTATATGCACCCCGTGTGATTTTAAAAACGTAATGGCTGGATCGACAAATGTTTTGGCCAAGCTGTGTTTGGCAATAAGCGGTTTGCAGGCTTTGCCCCCTTTCATGGCCGTTTCACGCAAGACATTGGCCATAAGTTTGGCACTCGCCGTTTCGGGAGTCATATTAATGACGGCGACACTTAAGGGATCAAGCAGACGGCTATAGAGCGGATTATCCTGTCTGATATATTTATCCAGAGTGTCAGCAGGCTTTGCGCGCATGATCTTCATTAAGGATAAATGCTCAAAGATACTGGCATCCGGGACACGGGCGTTCTTATTTAATATCCAAAAGGGAATAAGGGAGGGGTTAAATTCGATCTCCCATCTTTTTTTATCTTTGATATCGATGAAAGGAAAGATGGCACGTTCTGGACCGATCAGCTGATCTTTCGCACCGATTATGTCGAGGTAATTCTGAGCGCAATAATTGCCTGATAAAAGCAGATGATTGCCATTATCTATTTCGGCCTCAAGCGTGGTTTCATAAAATGAGCGACACCGCCCGCCTGCTTGTGGGGCGGCCTCGTAAAGATGAATATCAGAGCCTTTGATATTATATGAGGAGATGAGCTTAAGTGCGCTGGCCAGTCCGGCCATGCCTGCGCCGATAATGTGGAATTGCCCCATTAGAAAAATCCGTAGCGCAGTCCAATAAAGAGTTTCTCGAACTTGCGTCCGATTTTAACCAGCTTGTTTTGTCTATAGAGTGTCTGGGGTTGCCACTGCGCCGCGCGTAGCCGTTTGAGGTTTTGGTAATATACCCGCATCATCACATTCGGGGCGCGCATAGCTTCTGATTTGCACACAGACATAGCGGCAATGGCTTTGGCGTAACGTTCTTCAGCGAGACGCCCAAGTTCAGCGCAGACTTTGGGTAAGTCAATATGCTCGGCCACATCAAGGGGGCTATGCTGATCCATACCGTATTTTGCGAGAAGGTCTTGTGGGAGATAGAGGCGGTTTATTTCGGCATCTTCAGGTACGTCCCGGATGATATTTGTGAGCTGTAAAGCCTGGCCCAGATGATTGGCGACCTCGCGCCCCTTGGCGTCAGCTTGACCAAATATAGGCACACAGAGCCGACCAACCGCCGACGCCACCTTATCACAATATAGTTCAAGAGAGGCCATGTCAGAAATAGCAACTGGTCCGTGGGCGTCCATTTCCATGCCGTCAATTACGGCCTGAAAGTCAGCTTCTTCTAATTTATAATCCTTTATGGCTTTGGAGAGCACTGTGAGGATGGCCGCCATATTCTCATCATTCGCACTAGGATTGCCATGCGCATAGAGGCGGCTAATCGCGTGACGCCAATTATCCAGTTCGCGGCGTTTGTCCTGATCTATGCCGTCCTCATCTACAATATCGTCGACTTCGCGGCAAAAGCCGTAAACAGCAAAAATCGCTTCGCGGCGTTCCTTGGGTAGAAGGCGCATAGCCCAGAAAAATGACGTCCCCGAAGCCCCGACAATATTACGAATACGCGCGTGGGCGTCGTCCATATTTAGGGCGTGACTAGGGAGTGGATCGAGTAGGGTATCTGTGGCCAGATGTGTCGTCATGGTGTGGCGTATATTTTTTGACCAATCATATCAGGTCTATATTCAAGATCTGCTTTATTGACCGATAACATATTTAAGGCCGTTGCGACAATATTTTCGGCCATTAATCCGGCATCGATATATTGATCTTGGGGTGACCCATGGGCGATAAATTTATCCGGTAAAGTCATCGGGAATATTTTAGCGCCGTTTTGCAATTTACCTGTTTTAGCAAGATGAGCCAGAACAGATGCGCCAAAGCCGCCAGAACTACCTTCTTCAAGCGTTATAAGTATCTCGTGGTCTTTAGCCAGTCGCTCAATAAGCAGAGTGTCTAAAGGCTTGGCAAAACGTGCATCTGCAACAGTTGTGCTAAAGCCATTGGCAGTGAGTGTCTTGGCAGCCTCTAGGGCTTCATAGAGCCGTCCGCCTAAAGACAGAATAGCGATTTTAGAGCCTTCTTGGGCTACATAGCCTTTTCCGATTTCAAGCGGTGTGCCTCTGTCTGGGTGCTCTATCCCAAATCCGGCGCCGCGCGGGTAACGAAAAGCACAAGGCCCGTCATCATAGGCGGCGGCTGTGCTGACCATATGGGTTAGCTCGGCTTCGTTAGATGCTGCCATTATGACCATATTTGGCAGGCAGGACAGATAGGCCAGATCAAAACTTCCCGCATGTGTTGCGCCGTCATTTCCGACCAGTCCGGCGCGGTCCATGGCAAAGCGAACAGGCAGGTTTTGCAAGGCCACATCATGAATAATCTGATCATAAGCCCGTTGCATAAATGTCGAATAAATTGTGGCAAATGGCTTTAAGCCCTCACAGGCAAGGCCGGCGGCAAATGTCACGGCATGTTGCTCGGCAATCCCGACATCAAATGTGCGTTCGGGAAAGGCCTTACCAAATATATCAAGGCCTGTCCCTGAGGGCATGGCGGCTGTGATCGCGACAATTTTCTCGTCTTTTTTAGCTTCTTCAATCAGGCTTTCGGCAAAGACTTTGGTAAATGTCGGCGTCCCGCTTGCGAGTTTGGGCGCCATTTTGCCTGTCTCGGGGCAAAACTTGCCCACGGCATGATAGTTTTCTTTATGTGGCTTGCTAAAGGGGTGGCCTTTGCCTTTTTCGGTTATGATATGCAGAAAGACCGGGCCTATATCTGTGTCACGAATGGCGGCCAGTAGCGGGACAAGGTGATCAAGATTATGACCATCAACGGGGCCGATATAATGACAGCCAAGCTGAGCAAACATTGTATCTTTGCTGGCCAAATTTTCTGAAAGTTTAAGGGAGGTGGTTTGATTTAACGTGGCAATAGCTTGCTCTATTTTCGCATTATCCATCAGCCCGTCACGCGCAACAACAGCATTGAGGTAATTGGTGAGCGCGCCTTCACTGGGCGCAATGGACATCCCATTATCATTTAAGACCACCAGCATTTGGCTCTCAGACGCCCCGACATTCAGCAAGGCCTCATAGACCATGCCGCCCGTGGCCGCACCGTCACCTAAAACGCTTATGACTTTAAAGTCTTTTCCACGCTGGTCCCGCGCAATAGCCATACCAAATCCAGCAGATATAGAAGTTGAACTATGGGCGGTTCCAAAGGGATCAAATTCGGATTCTGAGCGTTTGGTAAACCCGTAAAGCCCGTCTTTTTGACGAATGGAGCGTATAGCTTCGCGCCGGCCTGTCAGTATTTTATGCGGATAAGTCTGGTGGCTTACATCCCATATGATTTTATCATCAGGTGTGTTGAAAATATAATGTAAGGCAATGGTAAGCTCTATGGCGCCAAGGCCTGCGCCGAAATGGCCACCTATGCCAGAGACTGCATCTATCATTTCAGCTCTTAAATCATCAGCCAATCCAGCCAATGATGTCGCGTCGAGTTTGCGAAGGTCTTTGGGTGTCGAAATGCCATCTAGGATAGGTGTCTTCAACTTTTTCATCCCTGCTCCATGTTTTTAAGTGGGGTGCCTTGGTCAGAACATCTAAGGGTATGAAACAATGACACTATCTTATGAAAATTACCAGAGCTGAGTGCATCACGTTTAATTTAACTCTACGTAGCTTGCGTTTTAAAACCGGCCTTAATCCGTATAAACGCGCCCATGCCAGCCCGAGTGCTTACCTCTAAAATGCAGCCAGCCTGCCTGAAGTGTCATGGCCATAAAAAAATGGGCGGTAAAGGGCATGAGCAGGCTCTCCGGCCAAGGCCGTTTATAGGCTTTTAAAGTCGGCCAAAAGGTGAGGGCCATTAGCCCCCAAGCCAGCCCGCCCAGTACTGCGAGAAGGGGCGAAGCCTGCAATAGACCAAAGATAAATGCAAAAACAGGCACGCCGTAGAGTATAAACATGCCAAGTATAGCCAAAAAAAGATATATATATGAGTAGTTTAGCTGTACAAAAGCGGTTCGGGTAACCATTTTCCAAAGGCTCCCAAGGCCAGTAGAGGGGCGTAGAGACTGGCTATTTATACCATGACCCAGCCAGATTTTATAGCCTTTGGCTTTCACGGCCTTACCCAGCTCACAATCATCGATCAACTTGTCTTTGATAGCGTGAAAGCCGCCAATTTCTTCAAGGGCATCCCCACGTATCAGGATACATCCGCCAGCTGCCCCTCCCTGTTTATGGTCAGGATTATTGATACTGGCAAAAGGGTAGAGCATTTGAAAATAGTAGATAAAAGCCGGAATTATGCGATTTTCCCAAAAACTATTGCAATTAAGTGACACCATAAGTGACACAAGGCCGAGGTCTTCTTTTTGCGCCCAACTCACCAAACGGCTTAGAACATCAGCTTCGTGATGTATGTCGGCATCAGAGAGCCAATAATAATCGGATGGGCGATTCATATCGCTAATTTGGTCCAAGCCTGCTTGTAAAGCCCATAATTTACCGCTCCAGCCTTTTTGTAAGGGCGGGGCTTGAATAATATGGGCCTGCGCCCCGCGCCCAGCCTCATCGGCCGTCTGCCGGGCGAGAACGGCTGTTCCATCCTGACTGGCATCATCAATAAGCACGCTTTCCAAACTGCCAGAGTATTTTTGCTGTAAGATCGAGCTAAAACTCCGCGAAATCAGCTCTGCTTCATTCCGGGCCGGCGTCAGTGAGATAATATTCGGCCAGCTTTGAGCTGATATAGTCCTGGCTTCGGGTAAAAATTCCCGCCTTCGCCAAAAGCCGTGATGGGCGAAGGTCAGGTAAAGCCAGATGATCAGGCTGAGTGCGCTAAGCCCCAATATCATAAATACATCAAGCCTTTTAGTGACACCATGAGCATAGCGGGTTTGGAAAGCTCCACCCGCCTCGCAATCGGGTCTTGTTTATAAAGGCGTTTCGTCAGCGTTTCCGCCAAGGCTTGAATAACGCGCGTTTCCGCAGATAAATGCCGGTTTTGCATATCAGGCGCCAGACGCCGTGAGTGATCCAGCAAGGCCGATGTGCCGTCCAGCATTTTATCAAAAACGCGGCGCAAGGCGGGGCTTGTCTGGGGTGGCTTAATCACCTCTACATCAAGGCCTTCCTCTGAAAGCCAGTCCAGCGGGACATAGACGCGGTCCATCTCTTGTTTATCGTCCAAGACGTCTTGGAGGTGGTTGATAATTTGTAGGGCGTGACAAAGCGCATCCGAGGCCGGATAAAGGGCGGGGTCTTCGCCGTGCAAATCAAGCAAAAACCGTCCCACGGGCGCCGCCGATCGCTGACAATAATCAATCAGGCCTGCCCAATTTTCATATCGCGATTGAACCGCGTCTTGTTCAAAAGCGGAGATCAGATCCAAGCCACGATCAAGGCTGATATTCTTCGCGCCTAAGGCCTGATGTAATCTTGTCGCCGTGCCAAGCTCTGGGTCCTCACTGCTCTGTGATAAAGCCTGTTTGAATTGACCAAGGCGAGCTAGTTTTTCTTCAGGGCTTAATGAGGGATTATCGGCAATGTCGTCAATCTCGCGAGCGAAATTATAATAGCACATCACGTCCGGGCGTAAGGCTTTGGGAATCAGGATAGACCCAACGGGAAAGTTCTCGTCCGCTGCGCCTTTTCCGGAGGTCGTCGTCATGTCATCTTCTCCGGGTTGAACATAAATTATCTCTTTTCGCCATGTTTATGTCTGCGTGTGACTGCATAAGAGAGGGCCTTCATAGCGTGGGACGCCCCGTCTTGGCTATAACATTATCGTGTTTGCGCGCCTGTGGTGAGGGAGTGCGAAGAGAGCTGTCTGGAAATGAGTGATATAATTATGGATGGCATGCAGATTGAGGGGATGGAGCCTTAAAACCATAATCAGAATTAGGACTAGCATAATTTAAGGGGCCTAACTGAATGAGGGGCTATAAACTTGCCAAACCATGAGAGGCTTTGCGGGCCGGTGTAAGGGGATTTAACCCATTAGAGAGTTTAAGCAGAAAAAACACTTGCAGCGCTTATCCAAATAGGCTTAAAAGCCGCTCACTTCATAAGATAAATTGTGAAGCGCGCGGCACCGGTAGCTCAGCTGGATAGAGTACTTGACTACGAATCAAGGGGTCGGGAGTTCGAATCTTCCCCGGTGCGCCATACTGCATATTTAAGATACTGATATAAAACGATATTTTAAACATAGCTATTTATTTGTCCTAATATTCGTCCTAATTCTGCTTGAAAAATTACATTGTTTTCAGGTCTGATTGCCCCACATTGCGCAAGCCAAGTGACAATTTCGGCCATATTTCGGGCAATCCGTACGTCGACAATGTTGTCACTGCCGCACCTTAAAACACGCGCGCGCGTACTGCTGTAAAAAAACACCCTTAAGGCTCTATACGGCGTCTGGCCCATTCATCTGGTACGCAGCAAGGGCTGTATAATCGTAAACGCGCTCGGACCTGTCTCTATAACAGTCACATCAAAGGGGCATCCCTGCTTATTGATCATGGATTTGGGCATAGCTCTTCATAAGGTCGATATATACCGACTCGGACAAGCTATCGTTTAGCGGGTTAAGCCAGCGCGGTGCAAAGAGCGGGCCGCTCATGTTAGCTCCATACAGAGCGCTCTCACTGTCCTGCAGCGCCATTACCACGAAATTATATAATCTGCTAGCATTATGACTGCTAGAACTATCAAGAGAGCTAGTATGACGCTCATGGTATAATGTGCGCGAGGGTGACTACTATACAGAAATCTCTCAGCTTTGTGGAGCGGAAAGCCAATCAGCAGGATTAAGAAACTAGAAGCAATAGATGCGGTCACATATGATAAAGCATCACTATATTGATAGTCGTCATATCCCCCAATATATGCAAGTCTGAATAAGGCGGCTATCAGGCCAATAAAAAGTACTGATAGGCAAATAATGATTGTAATTCGAGTGACAAGACTCTCACTCCACATCATATGAATGAACTCAGATAATTTGGTCATATTTCAATTATTTCTCTATCCAGAAATCAATGCATAAAACATATACTTCATTGCAAATTAACCCCTAAGCCACCAACCTCACACCTTGGCTTTCCCCCATTCTGAAACTCTATGCCTGCTTTTACAAGAGCGTCATGATAGACTTTCAAAAGCATTATACTCAATCATCACCTAGATAGTAAAAATCATCATCTTTGCTCGTCAAATCTTCAAGCTTGTCCTCAAGCCGATTTAATCGGTCGACAAGATGCTCATTAGCCTTTTCGAGCTTATGACCAAAGAAGCCAATAATTAGTATCATTAGATAAGGTGTCCATACTGGCAAACTCTCCAACCATGCATTAAGGCCACTCATGGCTTTGACCTCATTAGCCTTGCCCCATGCTGCCCCCCGTTATAGAGCTTCACGCCCTGCGCCACTAGGGCGTCTATCATAGATTGCTTTGCCGTTTCGCTCGCCCCTCGCCCGCTTTCGAATTTCCGAATAGTAGCCGCTGATAGCCCCGCCGCTGCGCCTAGGTCGTTATTAGACCAATCCAAGCAAGCACGGCCAGTGCGCGTATGTACGGGCAGCAAATTCGCCGCTGTTACCTTTGCCATAATATCACCTTTAGTTACCTCCCCTCATATCAACCTCACATTTTTATGCAAGAAATAAAATAACTAAAAGTTACAAATAATGGTTTACAACGTAACTAAAAGTTATTATATATAGAATGTAAACAGAACGGCCCGCCCCTCCGACCAAGAAGAAAGCGAGCCGCTCACATACTAACCAAAGGCTAGAGCTATGACAGATAACACACCTTACACCGCAAGCAATAGCGATGTACGCAAACGCTATTCACTTCGCCAGATCATGAACCGCGCATGGTCAGGTTATCGCAATCAGGGCGTGGCCTTCATTCCAACATTTAAGAGCTTTGGCGAGTGTCTAAAATGGGCATGGGCTTATTTCCGTGATGTACTCACAAGCCAGCTTAAAGCCGCTCAGAAGCGCGCTGAATACTTAGCGGCCTGCGCCATAACAGACGCGCAAAAGCCTGCCCCTGCAGCGCCACGCGGCTTACGCTCACCCCTTAACCCTCACAATCCGTCACGCTTTCCTAATTGGGGCGCTCGCGGCAATCGTGAATATACCGTTTCAGTAGCAAGTCGATAGGGAGAGACTTATGACCTTTATTCATTCAATCAACATTCCAGCGCTGGCGTTTCAAATAGATGCGGCTGGCGCTCTCTTGGGGCAATCATGGAAAGTCGAAGCCGAAGGCTACCTAGACTTAGAGAAAGACAGAAAGAGCGCGGCTGAACATGAAATAGACCTAATCTTCACGGATTCCACGCTCGCTATTAGAAAGTGCCTAGCTTTACTGAAAACGAAACAAGCCGCCTTTGATGAAGAGGAAGCGCGCTATGATGAATACAAAGCCGCTAAGGATGAAGCCATCGGCCCTGAGCCTGACTGGCCACGGGCAACGGTTGAAATACTCCCCGATACTGTAAAGATTATGCGCGGCCCAAATCATAAACGCCTTTTGCCCCATGAGCTAGACGCTGTGATAAAGTCCGCCCTTGATACGCCGCCAGACTTTCAAGCTCTACACGATTACAGAACAGCCTCTAAGGCATATGATGAAAAGCTAAGCTTTGACCCAGACAGTCACTATGACGCCCATATGAACCCGCTCTGTAATAGTATATTTCACCTCTGCGTTGCTGTAATGTTAGCCCCTGCTGATAACCTCGAAAGCATGACCCATAAATGCGACCTACTTTCTGGCAGGCTTGCGCCTTCAAATGGTGAGTATGTTAACAGCGGGGCTGTCTTTGAAGCTCTGGCGCGGGATATGCGAGGGCTGGCAAGTAGCTAATTGATATTATAACGACAATACAAGGCATACAGCGAGCTGGACCTGTAACTTTAGTCTCGCCTCTTTCCCATCGCCCTAGAAATTATTTTATATTTTCGAATGCTGTAGCGTTTATTCGATTCCTCTGTTCTTCCTCCTGCAAACATATAGTTATTGGCTTAAATTCCACAGATTTTATTTCTGAATCACACCCGCAATCTCTATCCTCACTTATATCATCATTACCAGTATCTGCTATAACTTTAACTGTTGGAAGAAACGACTCATTGGAAAAACCCACTTCGTGACTTTCCCCATTATTACACGGCCCAATTTCGGTACCACTTTCCGGCAATACTTTTCTGGTACTTTCACCTGACAGCGGATTATCATATGCATCAAAAGTTTTAGCGTGAACTACTTTTCCTGTTGGGGGTTTATATATCCCTTTTTCGGTCCAAGTAGCAGATACCTTCTCTCTGGTTTCAGTACCCCTTAAAGGGGTCATTCCTAGTTTCAAAATAAAATCCAACTCGTCGTTTTCACCATAATAAACCCTGTGATTCACGTCAACTTTTACTGGGCCGTCTAAGTGCCGATTGCCGTAATTAAGATGTCCATCTTCTTTATTTGGACAATAAGGCCCTACAGCCGCTGGAGTGAAAAGCTCAATTTTACATGAAGAAGATCCTTCATCATTAAATTCAATTTCATTACTGCCATTAATGCTCCACATTCCACTATACCATTTTTTATTGATATTGGTTATAAGTTCCAACTCACCGCTTTCAGTATGTAAATATTGGCTTTTCCATCTATTCTTTATCCTTACAAATTCTGTACCTGCTAAGCCTTCGAAAAACCACATTGCACTTACCCAGCCTGTATCTACATTAGAAATTAACTCCGGTGTTCCATTCTCAACGTGTAAATATTGATTGGTTCCAAATTTTTTAATTCTGTAGTAACGGGTGCTTCCTACTTTTTCGAAAACCCACTCTGTTCCTATTAGGGCTCCTGGTTGAGATATAATAGCTGAAAGGCCTGAATTTTCTAAGACAGTCCCCATATGCCGATTTCTAATGCGAAACGAGCCAACCTCCAATAAATCTCTTTCTCTGAAATTAGACAACGTCAATGGAGAAGTCGTACTATCGAATTCACAAACACCATTGTTAATTATTTGCCTAGCTATATTTTCAAAGGTATCGGCTTCTGCCTCATGAGGACGCTCGTCAACATCATCAGGGGACATAATGAATTCAGGTAGAAGCGAGTTAATGAAAGTCTCTGCGCCTAGGTTTCGATATTGTCGCACATGAACTAATTCATGTATCAAAAGTGCTAACGCATCCACCTCTGGGACCGTTAGATATTCACCTAGTTTTTTACTCCAATTACTCAGAATATCAAAGCTGGGATTCTTAAAAATAACTACGTCATCTAAGGTTATGGCTGCATTTCCTGAAGTTAAATAAATGTTCGCTGTTGAGTGCCTTTTCGGAAGAATTCTAACTCTATCCACGTCAATTGAATGAAAATACTGATTTTTAGGCAGGTCGGTTTTACTACTTACGCAGTCTACCCATTGTTTAAGGTCACGGTTCAATTGTTCACCACTGCATTTCATTGCGTCTATATGACTACTAGTAATTTCAAAGAGAATACTCGATGTACCTCCTGTTGTTAGATGATTAAGATCAGCGTAGGCCTGTTTGGATATACCTGTAATAATTTCCTCGGGCGCTAATTCCCTTGTATCACAGTATAAGTCTCCCGCTTTAAATAGCGTGCTGCCTATTTCGCGTACATTTTCGAAGACTTTACATTCGCCAAATATGTGACAAGCGGACGGAATATGGCAATGTGGAGGAATGAAAAAAGCTTCTGGAAAATCGCCATTGTCACAAAATAATTCTGTTCTTGGCAACACTAAATCCTTTACAAGAATTTCGCATATATTGGTTGTTTTTGGGGTAGGAGGGTCTAATCCTAAACACTCTGCTAAAGCGATTGACGTTTGCGCGAGACTTATAAAAATTATTAAAAATGCTCTAAATAAACTCATAGCGCCCCCGCTTGACTACCCCGATTATACTAGAATTTTAACGACATTTCAAGACCCCTGCAGGAAGATTATTTGCCCGATGGGGTTATAGGCGAATAGTTTCCGTTATTGTTTCGAGAATCTCTGGCACTCCCTTTACAATATTGAACGGTGGCAGTTGGGTTTGCAAAAGCCCCTTAAATTGCAAGCTCACCAATCTCTAGCCTTACAGCAACCTTAATATGACACATACTATACGCAATAGCCCACCTCAGAATCCACGCTCAGAATCTTTTTTGATATTTCCGACCCCAAGCCCACAAAATCTAAATCGCGCTGTACGGGCGTTTATGGAGTCTTTTGGCTGCACCCTTTCAATCATCATCAGGCGTTGGCAACGGCAAGTCAGGTGCAACAATCAATATCACTCTTAGGTGATCATTTTCAGGATGCTTATCCTCGATGCTACCTGCTAGCTCCACAAAGCGTTCATAACTGACCCGCTCGCCAACGGGCGAAAAATGCGCATAGCTATCAAACGACATAGGATGTCCACAATCCTCCCCTATGATTGTTTTCTTAATCGCCTCCAAAACAGGTAATTCCTCTGCTGTGAGCCTATTTTCATCCCATACAATAGGGGGCATCTTTTTAGGCAATATCTTTTTAATCGCATCAACACGGCGTTTTAGCCTTGCACTCATGGCGCTACTCCTTTTTCTTTCAATAGTTGTTCAATTTCTGCCATCTGCGCAGCAAGCTCTCCAAGCTCATAGGCTTTCAGGTAGCCTTGGATTACAGCGCTTACAGAGCTGGCCTCACTTGGTGTTAGATCCCCTTGGCCCATTGCCTCGATAACGCGCCCTAATGCGGCACGGGCGGCCTCTGCGCTGTCTATGTTGCCAACCTCAAAAGTAATGGCTCTTTCCTTAGCGTCAGGCGTGGTTTTCTTGGCCAGAAATTCGGCTATGCGGATACGCTCCACATTAGTTAGCCTATCGCCCTCCTCAGCTATTGCACCGCTTTTAAGAGCCTTAATTAGAAACCCTATAGGGTCAGCCGTATTGATAGCTTCACGAATTGCCGCCGTGGATTTATTCGGCGTTCCTTTAGTGCGTCCGCCTGTCTTTTGGGGTTTTGCCATTTATCTACTTTGTGTCCGGCGTCAGCACTAATGTCACAGATTTAGGTCTGGGCTAAGAGAGACTTT
>CAZNCJ010000052.1:0-16637 GCA_964571595.1 uncultured Caulobacterales bacterium
AATTGTCGCTTGCATGAGAGCCCTAATCTTTATATCGCCAGCAGCAGTGTGTTTCCAACAGGAGGTTGGGCTAACCCTACGATCACAATCATGGCTTTGGCCTTGCGTTTAGGTGATCATTTGGGGCAGAAGCTGAAAACAAAATAGAGCGGCTATGAAACTGTTAAATACAATGATGTCCCGATTTGTAAAAATTGGGCAATTAACAATAATTGATGTGGATGGAAATCGGCATGTGCACGGCCCCGGCGGGGCAGGGACGCCCAGCTCGACCGTGCGCCTCACGGATAAAAAGCTATATCGACAACTTTTCCTAAATCCTGAGCTCAAAGCTGGCGAGGCCTATATGGACGGCACGCTAATTTGTGAGGAAGGCGGCATTCGTGGTCTGTTGGAAGTTTTTGCCAATAATCGCGATGGTCTGAGGGGGCATCCCTTGCAAAAAGCGCTCAAGGGCTGGTTAAAGAAAATTCGCAAATGGCATCAGCGTAATAAGACAAGTGCCTCACGTAAAAACGTTCAGCACCATTATGATCTTTCAAATGATTTTTACCGTCTGTTCCTTGATAAGGATTTGCAATATTCCTGCGCCTATTGGCCTAGCCTTGATATTTCGCTTGAAGAAGCCCAGCGCGCCAAGAAAGCCCATATTGCGTCTAAGCTGAATATTAAGCCGGGTATGAAAGTGCTTGATATTGGCTGTGGTTGGGGCGGCATGGCGATCTATCTGGTTGAAACATATGGCTGCGAAGTTGTCGGCGTGACCTTATCTGATGAGCAGCAGGCGCTTGGTGTGGCGCGTGTCAAAGAAAAAGGACTTGAGGGCAAGGTGGATATCCGTATTCAGGATTACCGCCATATTGAAGAAAAATTTGACCGCGTGGTCTCAGTTGGCATGTTCGAGCATGTAGGTGTGACCCATTATCTTGAATATTTTTCCAAAATCCATGAGCTTTTAACCGAGGACGGCTCTGCGCTTATACACTCGATTGGGCGCAAAGGCGGGCCGGGCACGACGGGGGCGTGGATAAGAAAATATATTTTCCCGGGTGGTTATTCTCCCGCTCTATCTGAGACATTTGCCGAAATTGAGAAAGCCAAATTATGGGTGACAGATTGCGAAATCCTACGCCTTCATTACGCGGAGACATTATTGGAGTGGGATAAGCGCTTTCAGGCTAACCGCGCGAAAGTCGCGGAGATGTTTGATGAGAAGTTTTGCCGAATGTGGGAGTTTTATCTGGTCATTAGTGAGTTCTCATTCCGTTATGGCAAGCATATGAATTTTCAAATCCAACTGTCAAAAAATGTTGATGCCTTGCCGATCACAAGAGATTATATGATCGACGGTGAACGCGAGCTTTCATAGGCAAGTTATGGCTTCTGTTGTAGAAAAACCCAAAAATCTGAAAAATCCGCGACGGGCTTTGGTCAAGAAGGCGGGAAAAAAACTTGTCCGCAAAATTGCGGCTTTTCAGTCAAAGCAATCCAGCGTGCCCGATACACCCAAAATTGAAAATCATCATTTTCCATTTTTGGAAGAATTTACCCAAAATTGGGAGGTTATTCGGGAAGAGGCCAAAGAGGTTTTGAAGTTTCGCGAGGCGATACCGGGCTTTCAGGAAATATCGCCTGATCAATACCGGCTGGCAACAGAGCAAAACTGGAAGACATTTGTCTTGTTTGGCTTTGGTCAAAGGTTAGAAAAAAACACCCAGCTCACGCCACAAACCGCTCAAATTTTAGAAAAAGTGCCGAACCTGCAAACGGCCATGTTTTCAATCTTGGCCCCCGGCTATCATATTCCGGCTCATAAAGGTGTGACCAAGGGGATTTTACGCTGCCATCTCGGACTGATTATTCCCAAAGATCGCGAGAAATGCCGTATTCGGGTGGACGAGACGATCACGGCTTGGAAAGAGGGCGAGATATTCGTCTTTGATGACACTTACGAGCATGAAGTCTGGAATGACTCGGACGAGGAGCGCGTTATCCTGCTTTATGATTTTGATAGACCTATGAAATTTTGGGGCCGGTTTTGCAATAAGGCTTTCTTACAGCTTATGAAATTTACGGCCTTTTATCAGGACCCGAAGAAAAACCTTGAAGATGCCGAGGCCAGATTAGAGGCCGCTATCAGACAGGCAGATGCAAATATGGAAGCAATGAGCGATCCGGCAGGTTAGGGGGCAAGCTAGGTTACCAGGCGAAACCTAGCTCTCATTCTCATTACTAGTTCTCATTCTCATAAAGTGTCAGGCTTGCACAGAGTTGTGCTACACATTCATTTTCTTTGAAGTTACAATCTGGATGCTTTTGTCCATCCTGTGAGACGTTTTTAGGGTTTACAATTTTTAGACCTTTCGCGTTCTCGCACAAGACAGGGCGCGTTCTGATAATTTGCTTAGGCGTAAAATCAAACAATAATATTGTCCCGAGCGGGGCGTAAACGCCGTCTGACATAAAGCCGACAAGCTGTTCAGCGCGACTGGCAAATGTGACGTAATTGAGCCTATCTGTTGATTTGATGTCAGATAAGGATTGAGGCCAAGGATAAATCGCCACATGCCGTATGGGGCGTGAAAGATAATCCGTGGCGGGGTTTTTCTGCTCGCTTAATATACCGGATAAAAGCCAAGAGGGTTCTACATCCAAGGCTTTGCTGATGCGCTCTAAAGCCAGAGGGCGGGGCACGTGGCTGCCATTTTCCCAATTCGCAATAGTCGGTTGGCTGACATGTGTTTGGGTGGCCAGATCAACTTGTGAAAGGCCTAAGGCGATACGCCTGTCCTTAATGCGTGTGTGTATATTGTCTTGCATGCATCTTTATAAGTTTAACTTGTATTAAGGTAAGGCCTTAAAAGCAGGCTGTAAACAGAGAAATACCTTAAAATGGCCAAAAATTAATGTTTTTAGCGTAAATTACTACATATCAAACTTATTATGAACACATTCTGAAAGTTTGGATTTATAAAGATTACAAAAATTTTATAAGATAAACCTATATTTTTCTTGAAATTTTTCTTTTTATGATTAAATTAGAGTTGTGGGTGGACTATTGAAAAGTAGAATCGCGGGACCGAGACTACGAATAAATATGAGGATATTTATGAAAGGCGATTATTGTACACGTGAAGGCGCTGAGCGTCTTAAATTCCAGATAGAATCTTACTGGGCTGATCGTGGTCACGACGTGAGAGTTAATCTGGTCCAAGGTGGTTTTCTTGCCTCTATGCGCTCTGCGCGCACGGATGTTCGAAGCAATCTCGTTAACGGTGTGCCAACGCGCAACACTGAAAGCTACGCTTAAAATTTGCTAACACCTACTAGCAGGGTTCGCCCTGCTAGTGGTTTAATCCAGAACGTCTCTCAGTGCGGCTGGCAGGTCTCTAAAACGTCTTATGACGTGATCAGCTCCTAATTTCTGTATGGGTATGGCCGAATAGCCATATGTCACCACTATAGACGGAATTTTGGCATTTTTTGCCGCCAGAATATCTGGAAGACTATCCCCTATCATCACTATTTTGCGCCGCGATTTATGTCCGGCAGCTGCGAAAATATGCCCGGCGTTCGGTTTTTTGTGGAGGACATCATCAGAGCCTATTGTGCGTATAAAATAGCCCGACATGTCTAGGGCTTCTAGAAGAGGTCTGGCCAGATAACCCGGCTTATTCGTACATACTGACAGCTCTGCTCCATTGGCGCGTAAATATGCCAGCGTGTCGCAAACTCCGGCGAAGGGCTGGCTTTTCTGGGCGATATCGTCCGCATATAATTTTAAAAATAAGTCTAGCAATTCATCCACTCGCGAAAATGAGATAGCATGGTCGACCCGCTTGCAGGCTTGCTCGATGAGCACACGCGCCCCGTAGCCAACATCGCGGCGCGCTTTCATATAATCTGTTTCGCCTAATCCGTCTTCTTTTATGACGAGGTTTAAAACGCGTATCAGATCGGGGGCTGTGTCAATAATCGTGCCGTCCAGATCAAAACAAAGCGAAAGGCCGTTTAAATAATTCATGTTATATCCTAAATCGAGTCGTGCGCTTTGCGATACTATGGGCTATTGAAAAAGAGATACAGTCTTTAACTGAGTCGCACATGTCTGGTAAGCAGAGAAAAAAGAGAGTTATATGACGAATAAGCGCGCAGCCGTTATTTTGGCAGCTGGTAAAAGCACGCGTATGAAATCCGCCCGCTCCAAAGTCTTACACCATGTCGGGGGGCGTTCCATGCTGGCGTGGGTGACCAATCTTGCCCGTAGCGTCAATATTGACAAAATTGTCTGCGTGGTAGGCGAGGCTAATCAAGACGTTCGGGCGGAAGCCGAGAGCCTTAATCTCGAAATCGCGATACAGGAGCCGCAATTAGGGACAGGCCATGCGGTTTTGGCAGCACGTTCGGCTTTAGGGGATTTTGAAGGCGATGTTGCCGTGCTTTATGCTGACACACCCTTGATTGAAATCCCGACGCTGGAAAGTGTGTTTACGGCTTTAGATAATACCGATGTTGTTGTGCTGGGTTTTGAGCCGGACGAGCCGGGCGCCTATGGCCGTCTGATGACAGAAGGAGACGCGCTCACCGCTATTGTAGAAGCCAAGGAAGCCAGCCCGGAACAGCTCGCAGTCAGACTGTGTAATAGCGGGGTTATGGCGGCTTCGACCGCGGATATGTTTTCGGCCTTAGAGCGTGTGACCAATGATAATATTAAGGGCGAATATTACCTGACCGATATTGTCGAAATTCTAAGAAAAGACGGCAAAATGGCTAAGGCGGTCAGGGCGAGTGAGGCCGAGGTTTTGGGCGTGAATAGCCGCGCGGATTTAGCAGAGGCAGAACAGGCGTTTCAGACGCGTATGCGCGCTCAGATGCTGGCAAAAGGGGTGACATTACGCGACCCGGATACAATTTATTTTTCCTATGATACGGATATTGCCGCCGATGCCGAAATAGGGGCGAACACGGTTTTTGGCCCTGATGTTACGATTGAGGCGGATGTCATTATCCATCCCTTTTGTCACATAGAGGGGGCAAGGATTAACCAAGGCACAAGTGTCGGACCGTTTGCAAGATTACGTCCGGGCACGCAATTAGGGGCGGGCAGT
The DNA here is from genome assembly GCA_964571595.1 of uncultured Caulobacterales bacterium. GTDB lineage: Bacteria > Pseudomonadota > Alphaproteobacteria > Caulobacterales > Maricaulaceae > CALCKU01. The sequence continues at coordinate 5,109 of CAZNCJ010000052.1, forward strand.
AAGGTGGGTAACTTTGTGGAAACGAAAAAGACCCGTCTCGGCGCAGGCAGTAAAATAAATCACCTCTCTTATATCGGAGATGCAGATGTCGGCGATCAGGTCAATATTGGAGCAGGCGTCATTACCTGTAATTATGATGGTTATTTCAAACATAAGACAGTGATCGGGGACGGTGCATTTGTTGGGACGAATTCTTCGCTTGTGGCACCTCTTACGATTGGAAAAGGGGCGTTTTTAGGCTCTGGCGGCGTGGTCACAGATAATGTGCCAGACGGAGCCTTAGCCTTAGCGCGCGCTCGTCAGGTCAATAAAGAAGGCTGGGGCGACCGATTTAATAAAACGATGTCCGCCAAAAAAGCCAAAGCCAATAAGAAGTCTTGAAAATAAGTTATGGCTGCATACATCTAAGTCTTCACACCTCCCATAAGAAAAGAAAACGATATGTCGGAAAAAAAAGAAAATGCGGCTCATGCGGCTTTAGAGCTGGTCGAGGACGGGATGACTTTGGGGTTGGGTTCTGGCTCTACGGCTGAAATTTTCATCGAGAAGCTAGGCGAAAAAGTAGCGGGCGGATTAAAAGTCCAAGGTGTTCCGACCTCGCAAAACACGGCTAAATGCGCCAAAGAAAACGGTGTGCCGTTGATTGATGTCGACCGCGTTAAAAAAATCCACCTCACCATAGACGGCGCTGACGAGGTTGACCCTTTGTTTAATTTGATAAAAGGCGGGGGTGCATGTTTGCTGCGCGAGAAAATAATTGCGGGCGCTTCGGATAAAATGGCCGTTATTGTTGATGGTTCTAAACTGGTGGAAACACTCGGCGCTTTTCCGCTCCCCATTGAAATTGACCCATTTGGTATGACCTTAACGGCGGAACAGATTTATGAGGCCCTCAAATCAACTGGCTGTGAAAATGGCCAGACTGTATTGCGACAAAAAAAGGATGGCTCCGGGCCTTTGATAACTGATGGTGGGCATTATATTCTCGATAGTCGCTGCGACATTATTCCAAATGTTATGGATACGGCTATCGCTCTTAGCCAGATAGCGGGTGTGATGGAGCACGGCTTGTTTGTAGATATCGCAGATATGATTATAGTGGGCGAAGATGACCACGCAAAAATCATGGAATTATCCCATGAACCTGTTGAGAGTTAAATCCCAAGCTTAGGTCTGTTCAGGCTTAGCTCTTTTACGGGCGTTTTTAAAAAGTGATTTGATATGTCTAAATATGATTATGATCTTTTCGTTATAGGAGCCGGCTCTGGCGGGGTGCGTTCTGCGAGACTTGCGGCAAGCCTTGGTCAGCGTGTGGGCGTGGCCGAAGAAAGCAAGCCGGGCGGTACATGTGTTGTGCGGGGCTGCGTGCCTAAAAAATACCTCGTTTACGGCGCGGATTTCGGCGCTTCTATCAAAAAGGCCAAAGGCTATGGCTGGAGCACATCAGGCATAGATTTCGATTGGGCCGTTTTACGAGACAATATCCAGTCTGAAGTCAATCGCCTCTCGGGTATATATGCCGGAATATTAGAACGAAATGGCGCCACGCTTTATAGTGAGCGCGCGGAAATATTGGACAAGCATACAATTCAACTTGTCTCCAGCGGTCAGAAAATTAGCGCCAAGACGATACTCATTGCCGTTGGCGGGAGGCCTTGGTCTCCCGGTCTTGAGGGTGTGGAGCACACGATTAGCTCTGATGAAGCTTTTTTACTGCCATCTTTACCGGAACGTATTCTGGTGATTGGCGGGGGGTATATTGCGTGCGAATTTGCCGGAATTTTCGCAGGGCTCGGGGTGAAAACAACGCAGGCTTACCGTGGGTCGTCTTTGCTTAACGGCTTTGATCATGATGTACGGGCCAAGGTCGATAAGCTCCAAGATATAAATGGTGTGGATGTGCGATTAGGCCTATCCCCAAAGGCGATTAAGAAAGTGGGGGGCGGATATAAAGTCAGCTTTGATGACGGCTCTCAAATTGGAACCGACCTTGTTATGATGGCAACAGGGCGTAAACCCCACACAGTCGGTTTGGGGCTTGAGAATGCCGGGGTAAAGACGGACAAGAACGGTGCTGTGATTGTTGATGCGTTCTCTCAAAGCTCGGCCAAGAATATATATGCGGTCGGGGACGTGACCAACCGGGTAAATCTGACACCCGTCGCTATTCGGGAAGGTGTCGCATTTATCGAGACAGTCTATAAAGATAATCCGACCGCTTATGATCACGCAAATATCGCCAGTGCCGTCTTCACAAGGCCGCCTGTTGGGACTGTGGGGCTTAGCGAGGAACAGGCTCGCGAAGCGCATAAGAAGATTACGGTATATGAAACCGACTTTCGGCCCATGGCCAATGCTTTATCAGGCTCTGAACATCGCTGCTATATGAAGCTAATTACAGCAGGGCGTAAGGAAACCGTTATTGGTGTGCATATGGTTGGCGATTACGCCGGAGAGATTATTCAGGCGGTCGGGATAGCGGTAAAGGCGGGCTTGACCAAAGCTCAATTCGATGCGACATGCGCGGTACATCCAACGCTGGCTGAAGAACTGGTGACTTTAACGGCACGAAAAGACAGCTAAGCCGTGTCTAAAATGGGTTCTCAATCTTCCAATAGAGCCGAAAAAGTCTATCTAAATGGCAGCTTTGTGCCGGCTGATAAGGCGCAAATTTCTATTTTTGACCGCGGACTTTTATTTGCTGATAGCGTCTATGAGGTCACGGCGGTTTTAGATGGCCGCTTGGTTGATTTTGACGCGCATATGGACAGGCTCGGTCGCTCATCTGCGGCCTTGGATATACAAGTGCCGCTAGAAAAGCCCGCTTTAAAGTCGGCGCATGAAAAACTGATAAATTATAATAACTTACAGGAAGGTCTTATCTATTTGCAGCTCTCAGGCGGGGCGGGGTCAGTGGAAAATAAACGCAGCTTTACCTTTGATCGCGATATAGAACCTAACTTGTTTATGTTTAGCCAGACTAAGGCTTTAATCGACAATCCTTTGGCCCAGCAAGGTATGAAAATAATCACGATTGAGGATGAGCGTTGGGCGCGCCGCGATATAAAAACAACGCAATTACTTTCACAATCACTGGCCCGAACGAAAGCGATTAATGCAGGTTGTGATGATGCATGGTTGGTCACAGACGGAATGGTCAATGAAGGGGCTTCGAGTAATGCCTTTATAGTCTCGCAAGAAGGTGTGATTTACACACGGCCCAGCTCTCATAAAATACTCTCCGGGATTACAAGACAGGCAATTCTCACATGTTGTCAGCAGCAGGGATTAGATTTTGAATATCGCGCATTTAGCGTGACAGAAGCGCTGGGTGCGCGTGAGGTCTTCTCAACCTCTGCCACAAGTTTTGTGATGCCGATATGCGAGATAGACGGCCAAAAAATAGGCACTGGCCAGCCCGGTGAAACCAGCCTGCTTTTGCGAAAATATTATATCGACGCGCTCAGAAAGCCTCTCTGAGAGAGTATGATGGGGCATTGATAAAGCTAGGATAAAGCTGGGATAAGGCTGGCATAAGGCTGAGATAAGGCTGGCATATTAAATAGCGCTATAATTTTTTTCTAGAAAATCCCGCTTGCATCATTATAAGCATGTTCTATGACAAAACGCACAGCTCTTTACCCCGGTACATTTGATCCTATGACAATGGGACATCTCGATATTATGAAGCGGGCAAGCAAACTTTGCGATAAATTGGTGATTGCCGTAGCCATAAACCGCTCAAAATCACCTTTATTTGCTTTAGATGAGCGCGTTGAGATGGTTGAGAATGTTGTGGCACCCTTTCGGGACTATATTGACGTGGAGGTGCTACCATTTGAGGGTTTACTGATACATTTTGTTGAAAAGGTCGGGGCGAGCATGATAGTGCGGGGCCTACGCGCTGTTTCGGACTTTGAATATGAGTTCCAAATGGCAGGCATGAACGACCGACTTAATCCGGATATTGAAACTGTTTTTCTTATGGCTGATCCGCAATACCAGACAATCGCCTCGCGTCTTGTCAAAGAAATTGCGAGATTGGGCGGAGATGTGAGCCAGTTTGTAACGCCTGAGGTCGAGTTGAGATTAAAGGATAAATATACATGATAAATCGATTTGCTTTGGCTCTTTTTACGAGTGCTTGTTTTTTTAATGTGGCTTGCGCTGATGACGTTACCAAAACCGCACAGGCTGCGCAGGTACAGGCCGAGCCCGTACAGGCAGTGGTGAAGTCCGTTGGATCGTCTTTTAATGCGCCAGATCAGGATTGGCGTGATCTTGATCCAGAAAATACGCTTTATCTGGATGTTGAATATGGACGTTTTGTGATCGAGCTTTTCCCTGAGATAGCCCCTAAACATGTCACGCAAATTAAAACACTCGCGCGCCAGAGCTTTTATGATCACATTACTTTTCATCGTGTGATTGACGGTTTTATGAACCAGACGGGCGATCCGAAAGGTGATGGGTCAGGTAATTCAGACCTGCCTGATCTTCCGAGTGAATTTACCTTCAGACGCGGTGCGGATGTGGGCTTTACAGTCGTGGGGGCTAGACCTGATAATCGCGGCGGGGAAATCGGAGTCGGTTTTTACAAGAGCCTGCAGATTGCCTCACAGCCTTCATCTCAGGCTATTTTGACGAAAGACGGTAAAGTCACAGCTTACGGCCTGCATTGTTCCGGCGTCACATCAATGGCGCGCACCAATGATCCGAATTCTGCAAATAGCCAGTTTTTCCTGATGCGCGGAACAGCGGAGCATCTTGATGCGACCTATTCGGTCTGGGGAAATACGGTTTGGGGACGTCAGAACCTCACTAAAATCAAGGTCGGCTCTAAAGGTGAAAACCCGAACTTTGTCGCCGATAAAATCATAAAGGCACAAATAGCGGCTGATGTGCCGGAAGCTGAGCGTCTTAATGTGCAGGTCTTAAAAACAGATAGTTCAAGTTTTCAGAGATTCCTTAAAGCCCAGAAAAAGCAGGGCGGTTCATATCCTGACGTTTGCGATATAGACGTGCCTAGCCGGATTAAAAAATAATCCGCTAGATTTTTTTAGTTTTACCGTTAAAAGCCACTCAAACCCAATCTTTTTGGGTTTGTAGTAATTCTATGATGTGGCTTAAAAAAGAGAGAAATTATGGCTGATAAACTTGTAATGTCGGTAGATGCTAATGACGGCACAACTGGGGACGTTGTTATTAAACTCCGGCCTGATTTGGCCCCCGCACATTGTGCCCAAATTACTCGCCTTGCAGGTGAGGGGTTTTACGATGGTTTGACGTTTCACCGCGTGATTGACGGCTTTATGGCGCAAGGTGGATGTCCAAACGGAACAGGTATGGGCGGAGCTGACGTTCAGATACCTGCAGAATTTTCCAGCGAACCCCATGTGCGCGGAGTCTGCTCAATGGCGCGTTCACAAAACCCGAACTCGGCCAGTAGCCAGTTTTTCGTGTGTTTCGATGATGCGACATTTCTAGACAACCAATATACCGTCTGGGGCGTAGTGGAGAGCGGAATGGAGCTTATTGATGCGCTACCAAAGGGTGAGCCGCCGCGCTATCCGGGTAAAATTGTGAAGATGAGCGTTTCCTAAATTCCGCGCTCACATTTTTAAATTTCAAGTCTCCCGGCGCCTTATGCCAGGATTTTTGGTTATATGATGAAAACCGAACTTTTTGATTTCGAGCTGCCCCAAGAGGCGATTGCGCTACGGCCTGTTAGCCCGCGTGATAAGTCTTGCTTATTAGAAGTTAGCCAAGACGGGCTAGGGGATCATCATGTGTCTGATTTACCGCAGCGCTTACGGCGTGGTGATGTTCTTGTTTTCAATGAAACACGCGTTCTACCCGCCGCCCTTAAGGCTGTACGTCCGGTTCGTCCTCACGGAGGCGGAGGGGATGTTAATCTGGAAATCAACTTGCTTTCTGATGAGGGTGCGGGGGAATGGAAAGCCTTTGTGCGCCCTGCAAAACGCGTGAAAGCGGGTGATATATTGGGCTTCTCATCTGAGCTATCAGCAAAAATCGCGGATAAGGGTGAAGGCGGGGAAGTCCGCCTTGCGTTCAACTTTCAAGACGGCGCTTTGAAACAGGCTATAGAGGCGTGTGGCCAACCGCCATTGCCGCCTTATATTGCGCGCAAACGCAAAACTGATGCGCGTGATGTGACGGATTACCAAACCATATATGCCCGCCAGAGCGGCTCTGTTGCGGCCCCCACCGCCGGACTGCATTTTACCGAAAATTTGCTCGAGGCACTCAAGGCGCGCGGCATTCAAATGGAATATTTAACCCTGCATGTCGGGGCCGGTACGTTTTTGCCCGTAAAATCAGACGATATTGCCAATCATCACATGCATAGCGAGTTTTACAGTATTGAGGCCCAAACCGCGGCGCGTATATCGCAGGCAAAATCTGAGGGACGCCGGATTATAGCTGTGGGGACAACGTCACTGCGCGCTCTTGAAAGCGCCTGCAATGACGGGGTATTGACGTCTTTATCAGGGGATACGGATATATTTATAACGCCGGGATATGAATTTAAAATCGTCGACGGGTTGATGACAAATTTTCACTTGCCCCGATCGACTTTATTTATGCTGGTCTGTGCGCTTGGGGGTGTTGAGAGAATGAAACGGGCTTACAACTATGCGATAAATTCTGGCTATCGCTTTTACAGCTACGGAGATTCCAGCTTATTATGGCACATTAAAGAAGAACAGGCGTAATGGTGTAGAGTGGCGATTTTTCCTTTTGATATAACGGCAAGTTCAGGACAGGCACGTACGGGTGTTTTAAAGACCCCGCGCGGAGATATTCGCACGCCAGCCTTTATGCCTGTCGGTACGGCTGGGACCGTCAAAGGCTTATATATGGAGCAGGTGCGGGCGGCTGGTTCTGATATTATTCTGGGCAATACATATCATCTTATGCTGAGACCCGGTGCAGAACGGGTTAAACGCCTTGGGGGCTTGCATAAATTTGGCGGTTGGGACGGGCCGATATTGACAGATTCAGGTGGATTTCAGGTCTGGTCGCTCTCGAAATTGCGTAAAATGTCAGAAAAGGGCGTTGAGTTTCAAAGCCATATTGACGGGTCTAAACATATGTTATCGCCTGAGAGATCCATTGAGATACAAGCGGAGCTTTTAGGGGCGGATATTTCAATGCAATTAGATGAATGTACGGATTTTCCAACGCCTTATGAAAAAGCAGCGGAATCTATGCGCTTGTCTTTGCGCTGGGGGCAAAGGTCACTTACGGCCTTTGGAGAACGCGAAAATCAGACCTTATTTGCAATCGTGCAGGGTTCGACATTTGAAGACTTAAGGCGTGAAAGTGCCGAGCGTAGTATCGAAGAACAGACGTCTGGCGGATATGGCGGTTTTGCCATTGGCGGTCTGGCCGTAGGTGAGGGGCACGACGCCATGTGCGAGGTTCTGGATTTTACCACGCCAGTTCTTCCTAAAGACCGTCCGCGCTATTTGATGGGCGTGGGTAAACCGATAGATCTGGTCGAAGCTGTTGCGCGCGGAGTTGATATGTTTGACTGCGTTATCCCGACACGATCTGGGCGGCATGGTCAGGTCTGGACTGATAAAGGGCCTTATAACATTAAAAAGGCCGAATTTGCCGAAGATGATAGCCCTCTGGATGCGGCCATTAAATGTCCCGCCAGCCAGAATTATTCCAAAGCCTATGTGCATCACTTAGTCCGCTCTCAAGAGCTTTTGGGTGCGATGATTTTAAGCTGGCATAATATAGCCTATTTTCAGAATTTGATGGCACGAATGCGCGAGTCAATTACGCAAGGCACGTTTGAAAAATTCCTCCAAGATTTTAGAAAAGGATGGATGTAGAAGCGCTTAGGTGCCGGGCTTTGAAAAAATTAGGAAATTGCCGCTTTAGGGGTTGACCTGACCGCGACCTCGACATAGGTTCCGCGCGCTCCGAAAGGGAGCCCGTAGCTCAGTTGGTAGAGCGCCTCACTTTTAATGAGGATGTCCACGGTTCAAGTCCGTGCGGGCTCACCATTTTTCTAAAAGACCGCTCTTATTACAAAAATTGTGCATTTTGCGCATTATGTCGACAGTTTTCCTCTTTTTAGGGGCTTTATTTTGATCAGTGATGCAAAATAGCAACGATAGATTTTTTTTATCGGGAATTAAGCTATCCAAGTGTATGTTTTTATTGACGACTCAATCAAATCTGGATTTATATATAGAAGTAGATTGTGCGGTTAATGACATTAGTTTTAAACGTAAAATTGCAACCTTGTAGGTTTGCTAATTTGATCTTCGGGTTATTTATTGAATTAACCTGATCAAACTAGTAAAATTTTAAAGGACTTATTTGACTTTTTGTCATTTTTTGGAATAAGACATTCAAACGTGTTCGACATGGTGTCGTAACTGGGGGAATTTATGAAATCTCATTTTTTATTAGCAACTGCCACAGCCGCTTTAATGGCAGTTCCATCCATCGCCTTTGCCGATGATGATTCAGGTTGGTACCTACGGGGACAGGCCGGATATGGCATCCACGGCGATAATGATTTTGTTGGCGATATTAACGGCAACGCCGAAAGTGAGGGTAATTTTACCGGATCATTGGGTCTTGGCTATGACTTCGACAGTAACTGGCGCCTTGAATTGGATGTCGCACAGCTATTTACAAGCCTTGGACGTCTAGGCGATTTTACAAACTCATTTGCGAAAATTCGCGGAACGAGCGGAAATATCAATTTGCTTTATGATTTTGATGATTTCGGTGATTGGGAGCCATATGTGGGGGCCGGTATTGGTCTTCTTCGCGGCAGTACATCTGTTGAAGTCGGAGCCCCTGGCGGAATTAATTGTGGCGGTGCAGCCAATTGTTTGATTGATGATCGTGATACAGGTCTTGCATGGCAAGTTCTGGCCGGTCTGGGATATGACATTACTGATAATCTCGTTTGGGATACACAATATCGCTATCAAAATGGCCCTGAGTTCGACTTTGAAGGCCTTGCTGGCGGAGCACCGGCTGCTTCAAGCTATGAGTATGAAGCGCATTCACTTCTCTCGGGTTTCCGTTATAGATTTGGAGCTGCGCCTGCGCCGGTTCCCACGGTCGCACCTGTGATACAACAAAACGTAGCTGTATATACATGTCCAGATGGAAGCATTGTAAATAGTGTTGATGCACGTTGTCGGATACCTGGAGAGCGCGTAGCACAATACACATGTTGGGACGGTAGTGTCGTTTCAAGTGCTACAGCTAAGTGTCCGGTTCAAACGGTCGAGACACAAAGAGAAGTGCGTCGTGCAGTTGTTGCGCAGCCTGTTGTTGTACAATCGTATAATAATTGCGGGCCGTCAAATATCGACATCTTCAATGTTGACTTAACAAAAGCGCCTAAGCAAGTGACGCGTCTAGGTACATTACCTGAATTTGGTGACTCACACGGCCTTTCAGCCACGCAGTTCTTCGAGAAGCTACAGGCATCTTATGCAAATGACGCAGGTCATCGTGCCTATTTGAACTATCTGTTCAAGTCTATGGGCTACACAAATGGCTTTAAAGATGCACAGGCTTATATGTTCTCAGAGGAAACTCTACCAGTTGGCACAAGTGGTATTCTTGGCCTAGGTAAAGAGCATCACTATGCTTACTCAATCTTGCCGTCAAACAATCGCGACCGTGAAGCGTTCCGCATCCAAAGTGCAAATGGAACAGCAATTCACTTCATGAAGTCATGCGGTAACTATTTCTATCCTTGTAATTAATTAGGATTAGATAACCAAATCTGGCGGGGCCTTTCAGGGCCCCGTTTTTTTGGAATGATATTGCGTGAAAATTTGCAGATTAGCTTAAGCCGGGCGGGCATTAAGTGCCGATAAAATTATATGGCGGAAGATCAGAGCGGGGATCGTTTTTTGAATAATCTACCATCCATTATTAACAAACCCAATCCAATCAAGCCCATACCCGCGGCCTGTAAGGTGTTGAAACTTTCGCCTAAAATCATCACACCTAAAAATATAGCTGATATTGGGATAAGAAATGTCACCAGCGCCGCATTTGTCGCGCCTGCAGAACTGATCAATCTAAAAAATAATATATAGGCGATAACGGTGCTTAACAGTGACAGGCCAAGAATGGCTCCGATAGAGCTTAGTGGTAAAGAAAGACCTAAATACGGTTTATCAATAATCAGGGTCAGAGGTAATAAGACCAGTGTTGCCATGGTCACTTGCCCGGTTGCTACCATAATAGGGGAAATACCCCAAGCCTTGAAGCGGCGCGCGTAAACGCTTGCAAAGGCATAGGAAAGGCCTGCCGCCATTACAGCAAACTGCCCCAGCAATGAGCCACTCATACCTTTTAGGGCATCAGGACCGATCAAGACGACTGTTCCGAGCAGGCCCGTGAAAACACCTATCAGTTTTCCCCGTGTTATTTTTTCGTCAATCAGGAATACTCCGGCAACAAGAACGGTGAAAAATGGCATAGTGGCATTCAAGATGGAGGCCAGACCGGAACTAATATGGGTCTGACCCCAGACAATCAATGTAAAGGGGAGGGCATTATTTAAGACGCCAACCACCATCAAGGCGATCCAATGCCGTCTTTCCTTTGGAAGCGCAATTTTTAAAGCTCCAATGATAAACCATAGTGCAATTGCTGCTATACCAACGCGGAAAGTTACAATGGTGAGAGGCTTGAGGTAATTGACGAGAACTTCAACGAAGAAAAATGAGCCGCCCCATAATATGGATAATATTACTAATGTAACTATATCAGGGAGTCGCATTTGCTGATTTATTGTCTGCATGATTAGTCCCCCCTTAATCTGTATCTTGAACGTAACAGATTTAGAAAACTGTGAAAATACTATAGCCGACTATTGTGATAAGAAGATTTGCTAATAAAAAAAGAAGGTATGAAACCTTCCTTTTTAATTGTCGTCTATTACGATTTATGTATCCCGATTTTAAGACTTTATCTGAATACAAGTTACTAAAATAATTTCTTATTCATTGGATTGTATCAATTCTATCATCGATCTTATTGAACGACACGGTTAATCACAACAAGGGCAGCCGTTTCATCTGTTCCGGAGTATGCTCCTCCGGTAAGAACGCGCACTACGCTTGCAGCGGATATTCGATCAACAGTTGTATCTCCGCCACTAATGAGAGTTGTGGAGGAGCCCGAAAGAGTAGAATTCAAATCAAGCGCAGTTATATCACCATTTGTCGCGACTATTCTTATATTTTCTGCATTTAGGTTGCTATTGACATTAATATTACCCGTATCGGCTCTCAATATTAGTCTGTCCACAGAAATAGTTGCTGGGTCATCCAGTACAATATTTCCGCCTGTGCTTCTAATGGTTAGGTCATCGGTAAAAATATCATTGAGGGTTACCGTACCCGCTGCCCGAATGTTTGTGTCGTCAACAAAAAGAATTCGATCGGCAGTGTGTCCGTCGTCATATAAATTGTCTCAGATTTTGGCCTGGACTAAGAGAGACTT
>CAZNCJ010000053.1:0-16226 GCA_964571595.1 uncultured Caulobacterales bacterium
TCTCCTTGCTTCCAGTTTTACCAAACAAGGTGTCTACAAAGCTAGGGGCACATCAATTCTCATAATTGGCGAGACGCGCAATATCGCCAAAAGAGGCCGGGACATTCAGGTTGATTTCATTCTGACCTAAGTCCAAAACTAGTGTTTCATTTGTGCGTGAAAAAGTCCCGAGATTGGCATTAAAAGCATAGCCACTATTTGCCGGACCAGAAGCATGGTAGTTAATTTTAGTACCCCTGCATCCAAGAACGTGTTATCCTGAACTAGAAAAGCCAACAGAGAGTGCATCTGGCGTTGAAAGCGTGGCATTCTTTCGGTCACTAAAATAATGGTTAAATTTAACGAGAAAAACTTCTTACTACTACTCCCGAAAATTAGTCGTGCATTAGCATTCTCGGGTTCTAATAAAAGAGCGGATGTATTCGGGTTAAACGGATCAGTGCCGACACGAATATTAAGCGTGTTAGGCACATTGTTATTGCCGCCAGAACCCGCAACACTCAGTATATCTGGCGAGGCTGAGATCCAGCTCCCGCGCCTCCTAGATTAGGGGAGTGCGGAAACTTCACCTGAATTATAGTCAATTGTTATAGCCTCGCGAAAACTACCATCATCAATGGCCACTTTGAAACTATAATCATTATTTCCCGCAAGCCTCATTTCAGCAAAGGCCTGATATTCTGTTTGGAAAATAAGGCTCGCTGTATTATTCGTCCCTGCCTTATTGATAGATAGGCGGATATCCCCATTATCAGGGGTTACATCATCATGCGTAATAAGAACTTTATCTGATTTAACGGCCAATCTATTAGTCTAATCAGCCGTTGCGTTAATGCCCAAGGTCGTAATATTCGTCAGAGAAGAGCTGCTATCAACAGAATATGGCATCCATATGTTTTGATCAAATATATAGAGGGCTTGGCTCTCTTGGTCCCAGCACTGCCAACCATTTTGAGGTTTTAGGAACGCCCAAATTTGGTCTTCAAAAACTTCAATATGTTGCGCATAATCCTGCCATGCCTGAACAGGATTTTCCCCGATTATAAACCTCTGGCCTGCAACTGGGGAGGACGGAGGCATATTCGTTCTCACAGATATGCATGAGAGATGAATTAAATGGTCTAATTTTATAAGAGCCTCATTATGGGTGACATGCTTTTGGGCTTGTGATGGCATTATGAGGGAAAGGGATAATAGTTGAGTTTTCGACATACCAAGTTTTCCAAGTTTAATTTACAACAGTGTTAATCACATGCGCGCACCGAGGTTTTTTTGCCATTGCCGCACATTTTATCCATTGACCCTATCCGCCAGTATGTTCATAAGGGCTCGATTTAAACGTCAAACATAAGGGATAGTCGTGGGTAAGAAAAAAGTTGCATTAATTACAGGCATAACAGGTCAGGATGGTGCCTATTTAACTGAATTATTGCTTGAAAAAGGCTATCTCGTACATGGCCTGATACGTCGGTCTTCTTCATTTAATACGGGCCGTATTGAACATCTTTATCAAGACCCGCATGAGAAGGATAAAAATCTTATCCTCCATTATGGAGATATGACGGATTCAACCAATATCATCCGCATAATCCAAGAAGTGCGCCCTGATGAAATTTACAATCTGGCGGCGCAAAGTCATGTTAAAGTCAGCTTTGAAACACCAGAATATACAGCCAATTCCGATGCGATTGGCGTTCTACGTATTTTAGAATCTATCCGTATTTTGGGCATGGAAAAAACATGCCGTTTTTATCAGGCCTCGACGTCAGAACTTTATGGTCTAGTGCAACAAGTTCCACAAAGTGAAACAACACCATTTTATCCGCGCTCACCATATGCGGCGGCGAAACTTTATGCTTATTGGATTGTCGTAAATTACCGTGAAGGTTACGGTATGCACGCTTCGAATGGGATTTTATTTAATCATGAAAGCCCCTTAAGAGGTGAGACATTTGTGACACGTAAAATCACGCGAGCGGCGGCAGCGATCAAACTGAACCGACAAGAAAAGCTATATCTTGGTAATCTAAACGCGCATCGCGATTGGGGACATGCACGTGAATATGTGCGCGGTATGTGGATGATGCTGCAACAAGATAAGCCTGATGATTATGTATTGGCGACTGGAAAAACAGTAGAAGTCCGCGAGTTTGTGAATTGGGCGTTTGAGGATATTGGTATTACGTTGGAGTGGCGTGGTGAAGGCGTAGATGAAAAAGGCTATGATAAAGCTACAGGAAAATGCTTAGTTGAGGTTGACCCACGTTATTTCCGGCCAACAGAAGTCGAGTTGCTCCTAGGTGATCCAAGTAAAGCTAAACGTGTATTGGGTTGGGAACATGATACGTCAGCACGTGAGCTGGCTAAAGAAATGGTACAAGCCGATCTGAAAATTCTAAGCTAAGCATAAGGCGAATCATGTATCGATATGACCTCTCTGGCAAACGGATTATGGTCGCTGGCCATAAGGGTATGGTGGGGCGAGCCTTATGCCGGCGTCTGGAGCAGGAAGATTGTGAGTTACTTACTTTAGGACGTAGCGAAGCCGACTTAATCGACCAGAGAGACACGCAGAAATATTTGCAAGAAACAAAACCAGATGCGCTTATAGTTGCGGCAGCAAAAGTTGGCGGTATTTTAGCCAATAAAACCTATCCGGTTGATTTTCTTTATGACAATATGATGATCGCTGCTAATTTGATCCAAGCAGCCTATCATGTGGGTGTAGAGCGTGTCGTATTTCTCGGCTCTAGCTGTATCTATCCCAAATTTGCAAATCAGCCGATTGATGAAACCTCTTTATTAACGGGTAAATTGGAACCCACGAATGAATGGTATGCGATAGCCAAAATTGCGGGGATTAAATTGGTCCAAGCTTATCGTGAACAATATGGCGTAAATTATATATCTGCTATGCCGACCAATCTTTATGGTCCTTTTGATAATTTTGACCTGGAATCCAGCCATGTTGTCCCTGCTTTAATTCGGAAAGTTCATCAGGCAAAAAATGCTGGGCTGGCATCTATTGAAATTTGGGGGACAGGTGAACCGCGCAGAGAGTTTTTACACGTAGATGACTGTGCAGATGCAATCATTCATCTAACACAAAATTATGACGGAGCCCTGCAGATTAATATGGGATGCGGCGAAGATATTAAAATCATCGAATTAACTCAGCTAATTTGTAAAATTATCGGGTTTAAAGGCGACATTAAGCATGACCTATCAAAACCTGATGGTACACCTCGAAAACTGCTAAATACGCAACGTCTATCCGATTTAGGATGGAACCCAAAAACACCCTTAGAACAGGGATTAACGCAAACCTATAACTGGTATTTGGATAACATCAGTAGCTAGAGCTAATTTGACCAAGAAACTAAGAGGTATTACTTGATTGGCGTGTCTTTTGCAGTGTTGCCTTGACCCAACATACCAAGTGGAGCTATTATAGGTAATGTCCGGGGCGGTTCCTTTAAAATATCATCATTTCAGGAAGATGACATGAATGTTGGGCACATAATACAGTCTCAAGACAGAGATCTTGATCCAAGAACGCTGAAGGCGCGTTTAGTTGTTTTGCTTGCGCGTTCCAGCTTTCAAATGTTTTTGGCTCTATTTTTGGGCATATTTATCCCCCATTTCATTAGGGGCGGAGATTTTAGCTCGATTTCCGAAATGATCACGTCGAGCAACCCAACCTTCTTAAGTCAGGCGATTGCGATATTGCTTGGATTTGCGGTTTTCCGGAAAATGGCAGCTTTGCCGGGTTTGCAGCAAATATCCAGCGTTTTACCAGCTTTTAGCTTGGCATTTGGCGTTGTTGCGGCGTTTTATTTCGGTCTGCGTTATGATTTCAGTCGAAATAGTTTCTTAATAAGTTTCGCTGTGGTTTGCGGTCTATTAATGGGGTTCTGCTATATTATAAACCGGTTGCACCCACCTGTGATTGGAGTCGTGCCTGGCGGCCGCGCCAATGCCCTATTTGAGCAGAAGAAAATCCGCTGGATTACTTTACCTTCAGTTGAAGTGGCTGCTTCTCACCCAAACTTAGCTATCGCAGTAGATTTAAGGTCAGATAGCCTAAGTCCAGAATGGGAAAGCTTCGTTGCCAAAGAGGTTGTCAGAGGGCGCTATATTTATAATGCCAAGCAATTATCAGAATCCCTAACAGGTCGTGTCAGACTTGAACATCTATCAGAAAATCAAGCGGGACATTTAGCACCCGACGCTATATATGCACCGATTAAGCGATATTTCGAATTTGTAGGCTCTCTAATTGCTATAATTTTATTAGCTCCCGTATTGTTGCTGACGGTCCTTATCATACGTCTGGACACACCAGGGCCTGCTTTATTTAAGCAACAACGTATGGGGTTTCAGGGCAGAAATTTTACAGTATATAAATTCCGTTCAATGTTTATGACTCACTCGCCAAAAGATGAAAATGCTGAAGAAAACAAACCCGGACATGATGATCACCGCATAACACGGATTGGTCGATTTATTCGCAAGACCCGTATTGATGAGCTACCGCAACTTTTCAATATTTTAAAAGGTGAAATGAGTTTGATTGGCCCGCGTCCGGAAACTCTAGAGCTTTCAACATGGTATGAAACCGAGATACCATTTTATCGCTATCGACATATTGTCCGCCCAGGAATAACGGGCTGGGCACAGGTCCATCAGGGGCATGTTGTGGGTGTTGCAGATGCAGATATGAAATTACAATATGACATGTATTACATTAAGCATTTCTCATTTTGGCTTGATTTTTTAATTGCCCTACAAACGATACGGGTAATATTAACCGGACAGGGTGCCCGGTAAAATAATATCTATTATTTGTACCCTTATTGTTTTCTGTTTTTTGCAGTCATGTTTTAGTCTCTGCAATTTTGTAATAAGGTCTCCCATTTTTGTAGGGATAGCCCTTTAGTATATTTTTTCTCTAATAAGACTCGTGCATTTTGACCATATTGAGCGCATCGGTCCGGAGACTGAGAAAGAGATAATATACTATCGGCTAAAGCCTGACCTTCACCAATATCAAAGCTCAAACCGCATTTCGCCGTTTTTATCATTTCTCCAATTTCACCATTTTTATTACCAACGAATAATGCAGCCTTGCCCGCAGCCGCTATGCCGTAAAATTTGCTGGGCAAAAGAGTGCCTTCGATTTCGGGCTTAAGTGAAAACCAATGCACATTAGCAACCCCTAATGATAAATGTAATTTTTCACGCGGTTGATAAGGTTTATGGATAATATTATCGAGCTTCCGCTGGACCTTGATCTCTTTTAGAAGGTTATGAAACTTGCTTCCACTAATAAACAAAAAGAAGATATTTGGTTTATCGCGCAAAAGGCTTGCAGCATCAAGAATAGTATTAAAATCATGTGCCCAACCAAGGTTTCCAGAATAGGCTATAACAAAATCAGTTGGCTTAAAGCCCCAATCTTTGCGCAACGGATTTTGCTTTAAATTAACCGGGACAATGACTTCGTCATTACACCAATTAGGTATTAAGGAAATTTTCGTCTTATTCACACCTTGAGAAATTAGGAATTGCTGCATAGCTGCGCCAATGACGATATTATGACGCGCTTTTTTTAAAGAGCGATTACGAAGCCTTCGAAGCGGTGTGGCTAACCAGGGCTTGATAAGAGGGGTATCTACTTTTTCGGCAATATCAGGATAAATATCTTGCAACCAATTCATACAATGGCTTTTTTTGAAATTAGCAAGATATCCGACTAAAACGCCTAGTAATGGCGGGTCGGTCTTGGCGATGACAATATCCCCTTTAGACGCCTTCTTTAAAACCGCAAAAATGATTAAAAAATAAAAACTCACATAATCCAGTATTCTGCCAATAATGTTTGAACGACCAAATGAACTTGTCTTAATCCGAATGATCTCTACGCCTTTATGGATTTCATATTTGGGATGTTTTTTGCTCGGGTCTCCATAAGTCAGACGACTGGTTATGACGTTTATGTCGTAACCCTTTTCTGCGAGATGAAAGGCTAAATCTGTTAGGATTTGTGATGTTGCGCTCTCGTCAGGATAAAAATAGCGATTAATAAATATGATCTTTGACATGCAGTTGCTCTAGCCTTTTTTTATTACGTCAAAACTCTTTCTCGTTGATCAATATCTCGAGACATTCGCTATTTCTGATAAAATCTTCAACTGGTATGAATACGATATTCTGTTTGACCGCGATACCCAAACTGGGCGGTTAAGCCCGATTGGCTTAGACGGCTTTATAACGAAGAAAAACTACAGGTAAAGAGTTGTGTTGATTGTAAAGAGGCTCGCAAAGCTCTAAATTTATAGAAAACTCTGAAAAATGTATTACATGTTATTTTCCGACTTTTATTGTTGAAACTAAGCCCAATTCAGAATATTCTTTTTAAAATTTTAAAAGTCTAATGGGCGCAGCAACTTAAACTGTTCCAAAGAGGTAAGCATGAAATTTAAGCACCAAATCATAAAGTTATGGAGCCTTATTTGCCTGCTTATTATTCCGCTGGCATTCACGGCCTGTCAAACCACAAGCCGTTCAAATGATGCAAACGCGGCCCTCAGGACAGATAATGGCTTTGAATTTTACAGAGCTACGGCCAATGCTTCAGCCCAAAACATCCCCACAAGCAAAAAAGATCCTGGAACTTTTCGTACTGGAGACGGTCTGAGCATGAGGATTTTTGGTGTCGAGGACACTGATATTGAGGTTATTATTGGAAGTGATGGTCTCGTTGAATTCCCGGTTGTTGGCGAGAGACAAGTCGTAGGTAAAACGCCAAGCGAGTTACGAAAAGAGCTAAAAGCCATTTATGGAAAAGATTATTTTGTAAATCCGACTGTTATTGTAACCCGCGAAGCGGTCCCCATAGAGCCAATTGGAAAGATTGTTCTCGATGGTTTTGTTCGTGAGCCCGGCATACATGAAATCTTTGATACAGTAACCTTAAGAGAAGCCCTTGCCATGGCCGGTGGTCTTACAGAAGATGCAAACCCCGAACGTGTTATCGTAGCCCGGCTGGACGGACAGGACCGCATCGCCCTAGAATACAGCCTGAACAGAATAAGAGAAAAAGGTGCGCCTGATCCTGTCATTCTTGCGGGTGATGTAATTTATGTCGATGATGATAAAGGTAAAATTTTCTGGCGTGAAATCATCCGCACATCACCTCTCCTAACACTTTTCACTGGACTGTAAAAAGTGCACATATTTAAAAGCCGCACAGGCTTTTAAATAATATAGGCCCAAGATGGCATATATACTGAAATCTTCATTACCGGATAGAGGCTAATGTTTGCCTAACGGCCTCAAGATCAGTTTGCGTGTCCACACCCCGCAGAGTCTCGCTGTTATCAGATAAAATTTTGGCGACATAAATTTGCATGCCATGTTCTAACGCCCTTAATTGTTCAAGACGTTCCTGTTTTTCCAAAGGTGACGGCAATAATTGACAAAAGGTCTGCAAAGCACTTCGGCGATAAGCATAAATCCCAATATGATGAAAAGCTGTTTGCGCCTGATAAGGTAAGGCTTGTCGGCTAAAATATAACGCCCTGCCATTATCCGCGATAACAGCTTTTACCACATTTACATCCTCAATCTCTTTCCTATCATCCATAGCAATAACGGCAGTCGTAATATCGGCTTCCAGATTATCATTTAAGACACATACAGTTTGTTCGAATATTTCGGGGGATATAAGCGGCATATCACCCTGAAGATTTAAAATCGTTTGATATGACTCATTTGGGTCAAAACGCTCGGCTGCTTGGTAAACACGGTCTGAGCCAGAAGGCAAGTCAGGGTCCGTCAGAATGGCCTCACCACCTATGGCGGTTATTACATCGACGACCTCCTGCTCGGCGCAAGCGACAAGAACCGGGCCAAGATCCGCCTTTTTTGCCTTTTCGTACACCCTCACAATCATTGGTTTCCCCAAAATATCTGCTAAAGGCTTTCCCGGCAAACGTGTCGAGGTCATGCGCGCCGGTATAATTGTAAGTACGCTCGACATATCAGTCCGTTACAATTCCTCTTATAGCACAAAGCTGGGTCAGTAAATCGCGCGCTGCCGTCAGAGGCAAGCAACTCGAAGCATCACACAGGGCCGCATCTGGATCGGTATGAAACTCTAAAAATACACCATCTGCACCGGCCGCCACAGCCGCCTTTGCCAAGATGGAAACGCCGTCTCTGCGCCCGCCTGTGGTCGCCCCTTTCGTGCGCGGATCGGCGCCCGGAAGCTGCACGGCATGGGTCGCATCTATTGTAACGGCCACGCCCAGCTTATGTAATTCAGGAATAGATAAAGGGTCCATTATCAAATTATTATACCCAAAACTTGTTCCACGTTCGCAAAGATAAATCGGCGCATTCGGAGCAGTTTCGCGAATTTTAGAAATTATGTTCTTACAATCCCATGGGGCCATAAATTGGGCCTTTTTGACATGGATGGCATTACCATAACTCTCCGCGGCTTTGGCAATGGCCGTCACAAGATCGGTTTGACGGCATAAAAACGCTGGAATTTGCAAAATACTGGCTGTGTTAGCCACAATATCAGCTTGATAGACTTCATGAATATCCGTGCAAATTGGCACACCCATTTCTGCTTTTATGGCCCCCAGCATCTCAAGGCCTTTTTCCAATCCCGGCCCTCGATAAGATGTGATGGATGAGCGATTAGCTTTATCAAAACTTGCCTTGAAAACATAAGGTAAGCCAAGGTCTGCACATATTGCTTTTAACTCTGAACAGATGGCTAAAGATTCAAACAGGTTTTCAAGGACATTACATCCCGCTATCACTGCTAATGGTGAGCCAGCCCCTATTTGCCAGCTATTATGGGGCCAAGGATCAAATGATGACATAATTGACTCTGCATACTGCCGAACACACTCAGACCGCTTAAATGAATTTTGTATAACACGCAATAGACAGGGTGTTATTTTGCCCTACCACAACACCCCTCTTAATATAGCAAGTTAGCCAAAACTACAGCCACACAGACAGCTAAAAGTCAGAGGGTCTATAAGCCGAGTTCTGTACTGAAATTCAGTGACGATCATTACTCTAGGCGGGCTGTTACCAGCCAGCTCGCGCGACCTACCCGGACGGCGATGCAAAGGCGCACCATATGCTATCCCTATTTGGTCTTGCTCCGGATGGGGTTTACCTTGCCAGCTCTGTTGCCAGAGCCGCGGTGCGCTCTTACCGCACCCTTTCATCCTTACCATATGGGTGACAAAAGCCTCCGACATGGCGGTTTCCTTTCTGCGGCACTATCCCTGGAGTCACCCCCGCCGGGCGTTACCCGGCATCCTGCCTTTGTGGAGCTCGGACTTTCCTCGAACATAAATGCCCGCGACCGTCCAACCCTCTGACTCGGCTCTTTTAGCTCAAATAATGGGCGATATCAAGCCCCATCCCTGCTCCATCTATCCATGCCCCTCACGTTTTCGTGCAATTTATAACATGTCTAATCGCGAGGCTGTGACTGACCTTGATTGGCACTCTCTGCATTTCATGAGTAGATTTTAAGTGCAAATAAGAAATGGAGACAACCATGTTAAGACTGTTTAATGCCCGCCCTTGCTTCCCCCAGGACCTGACCATCATGCATTTACAACGTAAATTAAATCGTTTGGATAGTCGCATCAAAAAAACAACAGCCACGCAAGCAGATTACATAAATCGTGAGCGTATCGCGGTTCAGCTTGATGATGCCAAAGCCTATCTCTGCTAGGTTTTAGAACCCTCCTTGAGAGTCACGGACTTCATCCGGTGTTCTATAATTTATAGAGTATAGCACACAGGGTAAGCCCTTTTTTGAGGATCAAGGAAGGCGGATATACTCTCTCCGCCCCCTTGCCAGCACCAAAAACTTCCATATTGTCCTCATAAACAGGAAATTTTGGTGCTGGATTTATGAAATTAAAATATACCATCCCCCCCCTACTCGCCGCAGTTTTCGGCCTAAGTGCTTGCCAAGCTGATAAAACGCCCTCTCAAGACAGTACGATAAACCACCAAAACACCCAATCCCTCGTCACGATTTATACAGCCGCTGACATTGTGACGATGAATAAGAAACAGGCACAAGCCGAAGCAATTGCCATAGACACCGCTGGCACAATTTTAGCTCTTGGCAGTCTGAGCGAACTCCAATCGCAATTTCCAAACAATGTATATGAAACGAAATTTTCAGACAAAACCCTGATTCCCGGCCTGATTGACCCGCATGTCCATATGACACTCGGTGCCATGATGTATGGTCTAGATTTTATACCGCCATGGGATATGGAAGACCCGGACGGGACTGTAAAAGCCCTTTCTAATAAATCAGAGCTGCTCTCTCGCATCAAAGAGATTGAGACACAAAATCCTGCGCAAAACTCTGATGACCCGCTTTTTTTATATGGCTATCATAATCTTGTACAAGGTGATCTGACCCGCCAAGACCTAGATAAGGTCACAACAGAACGGCCTTTGATTATCTGGCATTTCTCCGGGCATGATTTTTACCTCAACTCCAAGGCTATTCAATCATATGAGCTTAAGCCGGATTTGGCCCAAAAATTCCACGGCGTTGATCTGGACGAAAACGGGGAGCTAACAGGGCGTATATATGAAGACGCGCTTTTAACCCTCTTTCCATATTTTGCCCGACATCTCATGTCACCCCAACATATTGCCAAAGGCTTTAATGGTTTTGAACGACTCTTGAAACGCTCCGGGGTCACAACGATTGCTGAAATGGGCTATGGTATTTTTGGCCGCAAAGTAGAAGACAGCTTTCTCGCAGCTCATTACACAAAAGATGATGCCTACCGACTTTACCTTGTCCCCGAGCACCGCGCTTTTAAGACCGAATTTAAAGACGATACGGTCAAGGCCATTAAAGATATGGTCGCAGATAAGAGCCGACTCGCGCCTGTCTTGCCACAAGTCAAACTTTTTTCAGACGCCGCCTTTTATTCCCAGACCATGAAACTCACCGCTCCGGGTTATATTGAAGGACAATCAAAAGGCACAGACGGGCTTTGGGTCACGAAACCCGAAGACCTCACCGATCTTATGGCAACATACTGGGATGCGGGCCTTGATATTCATATCCACTCAAATGGTGATGCCGCCCAAGACTCAACACTGAACGCCTTGGAGGCTCAAAAGCCGGGCCAAGACGGGCAAAGGCTTATCATTGAACATGCCGGTCTGCTCACCCCCGCCCAGCTCGACAAAGCGGGTAAACTCGGTGTCGGGCTCTCGGCGGCCAGCCATTATGTCCATTATATGGGCGAGAGCTATGAGACCGCGATTGGAGAGCGCATAAAATATATTACGCCTCTGGCCAGCGCGCTTAAAAACAATCTCGCCGTGACCCTGCATTCGGATGCCCCGCTGGCCCCGCCCCAACCCTTACGCGCAGCCAGTGTGCATATGACGCGCTCAACCCGTCAAGGCGGTACAAGCACACCAACGGAACGCTTAGCTGCACAACAGGCCTTACGCGCTGTCACATTGGACGCGGCATGGTCACTCGGTCTTGAAGACGAGATCGGATCGCTCGAAGTCGGAAAGCGGGCCGATATTACGGTTCTGGAACAAAACCCCCTAGAGACAGAGGCCAAGGCATGGCCGGATATTCCCGTTTGGGGGGTTATGATTGACGGCGTGCTTCATCCCGCGAAGACAGATCAGCCATAAATAATGACGCCGGAAGAAATTGACAGTTTTAAACTCGATATCGGGCAAGGCTCGGAAACTGCGCTGACATTAATCCTCGCCCTTATCATGTTTGCCGTTGCTTTAGGCTTGCGTACGGAACATTTCAGATTTTTCAAGGAACAACCCCGCCTTTATTTTTCAGGGGTCATCGCGCAGATCATCGGCCTGCCTTTGCTGACCCTGATATTATGTATGATCTTAAAACCCCTGCCCAGCATAGCCCTTGGCATGATCATCGTCGCCTGCTGTCCGGGAGGGACAACATCCAATCTGCTGGCCCTTTACGGACGCGCCAATACCGCCCTCTCCGTTTCGCTGACCGCCACGAGTAGTCTGGCAGCAGCTTTCATCACACCTATATCTATCCTGTTTTGGAGCGGCCTATATGCGCCCACGCGCAATCTGCTCGACGAGATCAATCTCAATGCCATCAATTTTCTTATCCAAACACTCTATATTCTCGCCATCCCGATAGTGCTGGGTATGTTAACCGCCCGCTACCTGCCGCGTCTGGCCGCGCGACTGCAAATGCCTTTATCATTATTGGCGGGATTGGGGCTAGCTGTTATCATTATCGGGGCCTGCTTGAAATATGTGCCTGTCTTTATGGCCATGGGGCTCGGCATGCTCACCATAGTTATATTCCATAATGGTTTGGCCTTTTTTCTTGGCAATTTGGCGGGTGTTTTTGCCAAAGCCGATACAGCTTCAAGACGGGCTTTAACCTTTGAAGTCGGCATTCAAAATTCCGGTCTGGCCATTGTGATTTTAGTCAAATTCCTCGACGGGTTGGGCGGCGCGGGAGCGATAGCAGGCCTGTGGGGAACATGGCATCTGATTGCGGGACTAACACTAGTGGCAATTTTCCGCTATAAGGACAGGCGAAAGCCAATATAAAAGGGTTTAGGTGCAGTATGTATGATCTAAAAATAACCAATGGCACAATATATGACGGAAATGGCGGCGCGCCCTTTCAAGGCGATATCGCGATCAAAGACGGTCTTATCGTTGCGATTGGGGACACAGTGAACGGCGATGCCGCCTCCGTAATCGAGGCGGCAGGGCATATTGTAACCCCCGGTTTTATCGATTTACACACACATTATGACGGACAGCTGAGCTGGGATGAGGAATTAAAACCTTCGGTTAATCACGGCGTCACCACGGCTGTCACAGGGAATTGCGGTGTGGGCTTTGCCCCGTGCCGCAAAGAAGACCGCGCCAAACTGATTAGCCTCATGGAAGGGGTCGAGGATATGCCCGGCACTGTCCTACACGAAGGCCTGACATGGAATTGGGAGAGCTTTCCTGAATATATGGAAGCGCTTGACGCTATCCCTCACACAATAGATTTCGCCCTAATGGTGCCCCATGATCCATTACGGGTTTTTGCGATGGGAGATCGTGCGGTCTTTGACGAACCCGCAAACCCAGATGACATTAACAAAATGCAAGACATTATGCGTGAGGCCCTAGAAGCTGGCGCTGTCGGGTTTTCAACGGGACGTTCCGACGTCCATAAAACCGCGGAGGGTGACTGGACGCCTAGCTCTGAGGCTGGGCGCGAGGAACTTGTCGGCATTGCCAGCGTGTTCCAAAATTTCGGTTACGGTGTGCTGCAAGCCGTCAATGATTTTGACATGGTGCGCCCCGAGGATAATTTCGACGCGGAATTTGACCTCATGGAAGCTTTTTTTAAGGCGGGGGAAAGACCTTGCTCCATGTCTCTCATGCAGCGTGATTTCGCGCCCGATGATTGGCAAAAAATCATCACGCGTTCTGAGAAGCTCAATGCCAAAGGTATGGATATATCCTTCCAAGTTGCCCCGCGGGCCATCGGTGTGTTCCAAGGTTTAAACTCAACTTTTCATCCCCTTATGGCTTTTCCGAGCTATATTAAAATCGCGGACAAACCTTTGGCTGAAAAAGTCGCGATCTTAAAAGATCCGACTTTTAAAGCCCAATTACTCAGTGAAACACCCGTGCAACTCTCAGGGCCAGGCTCCTCTATTCCCCCGCTTACCGATATAATGATCGCCCAGTTTGAAGCCCTCTCTAACAAAATGTTCAAACTTGAGAAAAACGGGACGGTTGATTATGAGCAAGGCCAAAGCGATTCTATTGCCGCCCTAGCCAAAAGGGATAATCAGACGGTTTGGGAAAAGAGTTACGATCTTCTCCTAGAGGAGGACGGCCACGCCCTGATCTATTATCCCGTCTATAATTACACCGAAATGAATTATGATAATGTCCTGACCATGATGCAGCATGACAAAGCCTTACCCGGGCTGTCTGACGGCGGGGCGCATGTCGGCTTTATTTGTGATGCGAGTTTTCCAACCTATCTGCTCTCTCATTGGACGCGCGACCGCCCCAAGCGCGGCCAAGACGGCCTCCCCCTTTCCAAAGCCGTCAATATGCTCACCGCCAAAGGCGCTGACTATCTAGGCCTTACGGACCGCGGACGGTTGGCTGTTGGGCAAAAGGCCGATATCAATATTATTGATTACGACAAACTCGCACTCGGCGTACCAGAAATGATCACCGATCTGCCTGCGGGCGGGCAAAGGCTGTTACAGCCTGTGAGGGGTTATAAAGCCACCTTTGTCTCTGGGGAGCAAGTTATCGCGAATGACGTGGTGACAAAAGCCAGACCGGGTCGGCTCGTTCGCGCGGGGATTGCGCGCTAGACGCATATCGCGAGACTAGCGGGTCAGGCCGTTTTTGATCAAAGCCTGTTCTGTCTCTTCTTGGTCTAGCCCCATCGTCTTGGCGACTTCGACGAGCCTGCGCATGGCTTTTTTATCAAAGCTGCGGCTCTCATAGGCGATTTTACACAATGTATAAAACATGCTGCGGCTTTCATTATATGCGCTAAGGGGCGTACGCGCCAAAGGCTTGAGAATTATTGAGGCATTGCCGCGCTGAGAAATAGATTTCGCTATCAAGCGTTGCACATCAATGCGCTGACCGTTCATAATACCCAGATTATTTTCCACCGAAATCACAGCCTGACGCGACAGGCCCGAAAGCACAAAAATAGAGAGACGCACCAAAGTTTCGGCGCGAAGGTCAAGATCAAGTGAGACGCGGTTAAAGTTAGAACTCGACGTCCCCATCAAGGTGGCAGCACGTGCTGGCGGTTTATGCCCGGTTTGGGCGATATGGCTGATGCGGGCATTTTGTGTTGTTTGCTTGTCCAGATATTCAAAAAGCGGATCAAACATGCCTTCCTCATAGAGGGCGTAGATCACACCAATTAGTACACCGATGAAGATCGCAACATAATGTTCGCCCATAATTTTCATGGCTGCACCGCTAAAACTGCCATAGGCCTCGCCTAAAAATCCAAGCCGGCCTAAGGTCAGTAAAACAAATGCGATAACACCCAAAGTGCCAGCAAAGGCATAGGCTTTACCCTCGCGCAGTAACACTGTCAGCGAAACCGCAAGCCCGCCTATAAATCCTATGATTGTCGATAACATGGCATAAGACTAACATCACCCCGTTATAAAATCGTGAACATGGCAGGCTTTTTGCCCTGACTTCATGAGGGGTTTTATACTTTTGCCGATAGGCTCTGCGCGGATATCTCTGTGAGATATTTAATTATTTCCATTGTTTGGATATCGACCAGTCCGTCAATCTGATCGGGCCTGTAACGCCTTTGCAAGGCAGATATTATGAGCTGGGTGGCGCTGTCCAGAACTCCGCTGACGCGTGTGCTATATCCGATTTGCGCCAATCCGCGCTGGATTATCGCCACGCCCCTATCCCGACTACCCGCCTCGAACAAGACCCGCCGATCATCGCTTATTCCCTCAGGCCAGCACCCAATCCCAGCGGCAGACAACCCCGCCCAAGGGAAATGCTCGCCCGGGTCAATCTTGCGATCAGGGGCGATATCGCTATGGCCTAAAACGTTAAGGGGTCTAATATTGTAACGCTCTATGACAGTTTTAGATAAGGCTATCACGGCATTGATCTGAATATCAGGATAGGCTGGCAAACCGCCTGACTCATCTGGAAAATCATGCCCGCCATTGACGATTTCTATGCCAATACTGGCGGAATTGACATCGCTTATACCGCCCCATTCAGACACACCCGTATGCCAAGCGCGGCGGGCCTCATCTACGAGTTGGTAAATCTGTCCGTCTTCTTCCACGACATAATGCGCGCTAACTTTCGCGGCACTGTCACAAAGACGTTCGCGCGCGGCCAGCCCCGTTTCCATGCCCGTATAGTGCAATATGAGCAGGGTGATAGGCAGGCGTCTTTCATCATGATTAGGTGACGGGGTTTGCTGTATATCAAACGTGGTCATATCAAGGATTTAACTTTGGTACGGATTTTTGCGCGCGCCTTGCAATAATATACACACAGGGGAAAATCAAAGCCGCCCCGACATAATAGCGCGTAAATATAGTTTCTTTCAAAAACACGACACTTAAAATCGCGGTAAAGAC
>CAZNCJ010000054.1:0-16056 GCA_964571595.1 uncultured Caulobacterales bacterium
AGCCGCAGAAAATACCAAAGACAGCGCCCATAGACAGCACGTAATGGAAATGCGCGACCACATAATATGTATCATGCAAAGCGGCATCCACACCGGCATTAGCCAGAACCACGCCTGTTACACCGCCAATAACAAAGAGGAAGATAAAGGCGTTCGCCCACATCATCGGGATCGTCATACGAATAGACCCTCCCCACATCGTTGCCAGCCATGAGAAGATTTTAACGCCCGTTGGCACAGCAATCACCATTGTGGCGGCCAAGAAGTAAGCCTTCAGGTTCACATCCATACCGACTGTGTACATATGGTGCGCCCAAACGACAAAGCCGACAACCCCAATCGCGACCATGGCATAGGCCATGCCGAGATATCCGAAAATCGGCTTTTTAGAGAATGTCGAGACGACATGAGAGACAATACCAAAGGCTGGCAGGATCATAATATAAACTTCAGGATGCCCAAAGAACCAGAAGAGATGCTGGAACATGACAGGGTCACCACCAAGAGCTGGATCAAAGAAACCTGTACCGCCTTCAATTCTATCAGCCATCAACATGAACAAAGCCGCCGCTAAAACGGGCAAAGCCAGTAAGAGTAAGAAGGCTGTGACAAGCACTGACCAGGCAAATAATGGCATTTTATGCATTGTCATTCCCGGCGCGCGCATATTCAAAATAGTCGTGATGAAATTAATCGCACCAAAAATAGATGAGAAACCCGCAGCCAATAGACCTATAATGATGAAATCAAAGGCGGGTCCGGGCGAGCCGGATGTCGAGAGCGGCGGATACATGACCCAGCCCCCCCCAAAGCCGTCCCCCGAGGCACTACCCGGGACAAAGAAAGAGATCATTAGACAGATCAACGCCACTGGCAGAAGCCAGAAAGAGAGATTATTCATCCTTGGAAAGGCCATATCGGGCGCGCCGATCATAAGTGGGACGAACCAATTGCCAAATCCGCCAATCACGGCAGGCATAACCATGAAGAAGATCATGATAAGCCCGTGCATAGAAACAAATACATTATATGTATGATAATTTTCAAAAACCTGAATACCGGGAGCGGCCAATTCAAGACGCATCATAAAAGAGAGATATCCCCCGATAACACCAGAGATAATCGCAAATATCAGATAAAGCGTTCCGATATCCTTATGGTTTGTAGAATAGAACCAACGCGCAAAAAAGCCCGGCTTATCATCGCCGTAAGCGCCGTGATCATCCCCGACATGTGTACCTTCTGGAACAGCAACCATGATAGTCTCCTAACGCTTCGCAGCTGTGAGCGTCGTACCAGCTGACGTCGCTATTTTTTGTTTGTAATTCTGGTCGTAAGTCGGGCCACCATCAGCTACCCAGCGATTAAAGACACGGTCGTCTACGACATGTATTTCAATCGGCATATAAGCGTGACGCACACCGCAAAGTTCTGAACATTGTCCGTAAAACACGCCTTTTTTGGTCGCCTTGAACCACGTTTCGTTGATCCGGCCGGGTATAGCATCTACTTTTATACCAAATGACGGCATGGCAAAAGAATGTAGATTATTGTTAGAGGTCACCAATACTTTGACGACTTTATTGACGGGCACAACAAGCGGGGCGTCTGTACCTAATAGATAAGGCTTACCCAAAGCTTTCGCATCATCTTCTTCGAGCACATTAGAGATAAAGCTCGCGACATTGTCTTCATAGTCCGGATAGGCATATTCCCAGTTCCATGTATTACCTGTGACCTTAATAGTCATATCCGATTCAGGTATGACGTCTTGATAATAGAGCAGTTTCATACTCGGGAAGAGCAAAAAGAGCAGGATAAAGACCGGAATAATTGTCCAGGCAATTTCAAGACCGACATGGTGGGTCGTTTTAGAAGGTACGGGGTTGCGCTTTTCAGAGAATTTGAAAAGAATATAAATCATAAGAAACATCACAAAGAGAGTGATGATTGTAATCACCCACATGATCGGGCCGTTATGGAAGGCCACGAGCTGGTCCATTACGGGAGTGGCTGATTCTTGAAAACCGATTGCTTTGTCGGTTGGTTTACCCACGACATCTGCGAGAGCCGGGCCTGCAAAACCCGCCATCATTGCGCATAAAATCGATAAAACTGTAAAATAAAGGCGTTTATAACGCATATTTGACCCTTTAATTTAGTAATATGGACTCATCATCCACTATTCTGAGTGCTCTATACGCCGAAAATCCGCTGACGTCAGCATAAAGCCCCGCGCGGATTGTCGCATTAAAGTGATAAGACACACCTAGACTATCCTAAATTAAACTTTACATAAAGAGCAAGACTATTTGAGGCATAATTAATGGATAATACCCAGCAAATCACGCAGGACGATTATGTCTTTGAAGATTGCGCCCTAGACAGGCATATCGCTCAAAAACATCTCGATAATGTTTTACATAATGCCGATGACGGGGAGTTGTTTATCGAGCGGGGCACTTCGGAAACCTTCACCTTTGATGACGGGCGGCTCAAAACCGCCAGTTTTGATAGCTCGCGCGGCTTTGGACTGCGCTGTGTGGCCGGGGAAACCACCGGATTTGCCCAAGGTACAGAGCTTAGCCCGCAAGCCCTTAATCGTGCCGCCCAAGCCGTTATCATGGCCAAAGACGGTCACGCAGGCACGCTTGCGCCTCAACCCGCGCGAACAAATACGCATCTTTACGGAGATATTGATCCCATCGCCCATCCCGATTTCGCGCATAAAGTCGCGTTTTTACAAGAGGTCGATGCCTATTGTCGGGCGCTTGATAGTAATGTTGTGCAAGTCACAGCCAGCTTATCGGGCCGCAGGCGCGCTATTTCCATCTTACGGGCCCACGGCGCACATTTTAACGATGTGCGTCCGCTGGTAAGATTAAATATTTCTGTGACTGTAGAGAAAAATGGACGCCGAGAAACCGGGTTTGCCGGTGTGGGCGGGCGCAAAGCCTATAGTGCCTATACCACGGATAAGCAATGGAAAGCCTTAGCCGGTGAAGCCTATCGCCAAGCCCGCGTTAATCTTGATTCTGTGGCCGCCCCTGCCGGACAAATGGATGTCGTCTTAGGGCCGGGTTGGCCGGGTGTGCTGTTGCACGAAGCGATTGGCCACGGCCTAGAAGGTGATTTTATTCGCAAAGGCACGTCAGCCTTTACGGGCATGTTAGGCGAGCGTGTCGCCTCAAAGGGCGTCACCGTGGTTGATGACGGCACACTCCCCGGTCTGCGCGGCTCGCTGACATTGGACGATGAAGGCACGCCGACAACGCGTACGACCTTGATCGAAGACGGTATTTTAAAAGGCTTTATGCAGGACAGGCTTAATGCGCGGCTTCTGGGTGTCGAGGCCACGGGCAATGGACGGCGCGAAACCTTTGCCCATGCCCCCATGCCACGCATGACCAATACATTTATGCTGGGCGGGGATAAAGAGCCTGACGAAATTATCGCGGATCTCAAAGACGGTATATATGCGTCAAATTTTGGCGGCGGTCAGGTAGATATTACCTCTGGAAAATTTGTGTTCCAATGCACGGAAGCCTACCGCGTCAGGGACGGTAAAATCGAGGAGCCTTTAAAAGGCGCCACCCTGATCGGAGACGGCCCCACTGTGCTCACCCAAATTCGTCATATCGGCAATGATATGGAGCTTGATCCCGGAATTGGCGTCTGCGGCAAGGCGGGTCAAGGCGTGCCAGTCGGCGTTGGCCAGCCGACATTATATCTGGAAAAAATGACTATAGGCGGCAGCGCGGTTTAACCACCCCTAGTCACGGCGCCAGCATTGGTTTATTGAAGCTTTGGGGAATCAGTGCCCTTAAATTTGGCCGGATAAGGGAATTCCATGTTATCACTTTTTGAAATCGCCGCACTTTTACTGTTTTTATCGGCCGTGTTTTCATGGCTCAACCATGTTGTCTTTAAACTCCCCCACACGATTGGTCTTTTAGTTATCGCCCTGCTGGCTTCGCTCTGCCTGCTCGGGTTGGAAATTATTATGCCCTCAATAGGCCTCACCGATACGCTACAATCCGCCATTGGGCAGATTGATTTTAATGCCACGGTTATGAACGGCATGTTGGCCTTTCTGCTCTTTGCAGGCGCTTTGCATGTCGATATGGGATTTTTACGCTCTGAAAAATGGGCCATTGGGCTTATGGCCTCGATCGGTGTTGTTCTCTCAACCTTTATTGTCGGCGCCGGATTTTACGGCCTGACCCAGCTTTTGGGCCTGAACGTACCTTTTATCTGGGCGCTTGTCTTCGGTGCGCTTATTAGCCCGACAGACCCGGTGGCCGTGCTCTCTATTTTAAAAACCGTCGATATGCCCCATAGTCTGGAGGCCAAAATCGCTGGAGAAAGCCTATTTAATGACGGTGTCGGCGTTGTCGTCTTTACCATATTAGTCGCGATTGCCGTCAGCATGACAGGGCTGGATATCGGGCACGGTGCGGGGCATGGGGGCGGACATGGTGGTGGCCATTTCGGGCCTGCAGAAATTGCCAAGCTCTTTTTCTTTGAGGCGGGCGGCGGGGCCTTACTCGGCGCGCTGACCGGATGGATGGCTTACCGGATGATGGCGATGATGGATCATCACGCCATTGAAATCCTGATTACGCTTGGCATAGTGGCTGGCACTTACGCCCTCGCCCAAAGACTGCACCTATCTGGCCCGATTGCGGTTGTTATTACCGGCTTGCTGATCGGTAATAAGGGCGCAAGTTTTGCCATGAGTGAAAACACGCGCACCTATCTCTTTGGCTTTTGGGAAATGATAGACGAAATTTTAAACTCGGTTTTGTTTTTGCTCATCGGTCTAGAAATCCTTGTTCTGGGTCTATCGCCCAAATTCGGCTTGATCATGCTTTTATGTATCCCGCTGGTCTTAATGGCACGTTTTACAGCCGTATCCATTCCCATGCGGTTCCTCGGCCTGTTTAAAGACTTCACCCAGGGCGCTATACCCGTGCTGACATGGGGCGGTCTACGCGGCGGCATTTCTGTCGCCCTTGCGCTCTCTTTGCCTGAATCAGAATATAAGCCCCTTATTCTGACGGCCACTTACGGCGTCGTGATCTTCTCAATCATTGTTCAGGGTCTAACAGTTAAAAATGTAGTCCAGAGCCGCGTGAACATAGCGCCTAAATAAGGCGGCTATGCCTGTTTATTCCTTAGGTAAAGCATAGGACACAACAGCGTGGCTGGCCATTTTACTCTGCTCTTTTCCAGCCTCAACCCCGCGTATCTCGACATGTATCACGGCGAGTGTGCGGCCCAATTTAATCAAATTGGCCTTCACCTCAAGCACATCGCCCAAACAAGGCCGCAGAAAATCAATGCTAAGATTTGATGTCACAGCCATGGGCGCGATACCGATACGCGTAAAAATAGCGATATAAGCGGCTTGATCAGCCAAAGTCATCTGGGTTGGTCCTGAAATATATCCACCCGGACGCAAATGATAATCTTGAATATCCAAATGCAAAGTGGCTTCATCACGTGCAATATATGTAATGCGTGGTGAAACCTGCCCACCCGCATTAAAGGTCGTTGCAAAATACGCGTTTATCTCATCCAAAGTCGGTACGGCCTGATCAGACATATCAAAATCTAGAATTTATACGAAATGCCATTAAGGCGAAGACTAGCAACTAAAGTTTAACAACGCGAGGCTGGCAGTTGAATCTGATCCCCAATTCGGATGCCAAAATTCGCACCTAAACCATTCAGGCGCTGGACGTCTTCAATTGAAGAACAAACAGAACGCGAGAGCGAGTAAACTGTATCGCCTTCCTCGACTATATGTGAGAGAGCTTGAGAGGAAAATCCTTGCGGCGCAAATCCAGCCGTAAGGGTCTGGGACGAGGCCGAGCGCGTAATCGGCTGGAGGTCCGTTACGATCGCTCGGGCACTCTGGGGTTGACTTATGTCTGCAATTTGTGTGCTCGGCACATTTGTGTTTTGCGATGCGATAAGGGCTTCGTAACCCGGCGTACCTGATGTTTGACCATAGGCTGCATCTGTTGGAGACGGCGCTTGAATGGCTGTCTGCGCAAGGGAAACATTGCTCGCGGGTATGACTGTTTCTGTTATAACGCTCTCTTCGACATAAGGCGTCGTCGTTGTGCCAGCTATCTGATAGCTCGGCAGGCTAGATGAGTTATATGAGGCATTTGTTGCACTTTGCTGGGCTCCATATGTCTGAACCGCGCCGGATTGAGGCGTATAAGTCGAGGCACTTTGTCCAAATACGGGTGTAAGATGTTGTTCGCAATTCGTACTAAGATTGCCTACGCCGTAACCAGCAGTGCCCCCGATCCCGGCTCCGACCAATGTTCCGGCCGTTCCGCCAATAAGTTCTTTACCTATAAAAGCCCCGGCACTTCCGCCGACTGCCCCGCCGATGAGTTGACGATTGGTTTCGCGTGACAAACAGGCCTGATATTCAGGATTATAGCTCGCAGCTTGACTCGAGCTTTGCGCGCTATGAGAGGCGGTTTGATATGTCGCGACAGGCGGTGCTAGAGGCGCCTGATAGCTTTCATGACGATAGCTAACCGGTGTGGTTTGCACTTGCGAATTTTGCACACCCGCACTTTGATAAGGCGAAGCCCCTTTATATTTCGTACTATATTGATAATTGGGATTTTCCTGAGGCGTAGCACAGGCCGCCACAATAAGGGCAGAAATTGAGACTAAAACTTTATCACGATATTTCATAAAGATCTCTTCTTTGGGAGAACACAGAGCTGGATTAGACGCAAATATGGCTAATTTTCAGTTAATTTCGATATTTTTGGTGCAGATGGGTGGCACAATTGATTCCAATCACTAGATTGAGTCCAAGCGCCCTTATCGCTAAGGGAATGGTAAAAAAGGAAATTTTGAGAAAATGAATATTACGACGAAACCCGTGGAATATATGGACGGAAAGCAAAAATGTATCGGTTATATGGCGTGGGACGAAACCTATGCCACCCCGAAACCCTGTGTTCTGGTAAGCCATGCTTGGGGCGGACGGGACAGCTATGCGGAAGATAAGGCCATACAAATGGCGGCCATGGGGTATGTCGGGTTTGCACTTGATAATTACGGCGACGGCGCTCTGCCCGAAACCGATGAGGAAAAACAGGCTCTTATGATGGGGCTAAAAAATAACCGTAAAGCCCTACTCACCCGCTTAAAAGCCGGACTGAAAGCCGCCAAAAAGCAAGACGAAGTCGATGAAAACTTTATAGCTATGATGGGGTTTTGTTTTGGCGGTCTGTGTACGCTTGATCTGGCCCGTTCAGGTGCGGATATTAAAGCTGCAATTAGTTTTCACGGCCTGCTCGATGCGCCTGACCTGCCCAAGAAAAAAATCAAATCTAAAATATTGGTCGCGCATGGCTGGGACGACCCTATGGCGGAACCTGAAAACGTTTTGGCGCTCGGCCAAGAACTCACAAAAGCGAAATGTGATTGGCAACTCCATGCTTACGGTCAAACAACCCATGCCTTTATGGTCCCGGGCGCAGATAGCGGGGACGGCGTTCTAAAACATAATCCCGATAGTGAGAGACGGGCTTGGAATGCCACACTTGATCTTCTTGATCAGGTCTTTGGCCAGCACAGCATCGCCTAAGCACACAGTTTAAACTATAGCTCGCATCTTGCGGGCTATAGGCTCAAGCTCAAACATTTCTAATTATTGCACTCACCCCTAGCGATAGAGTTCAAATAGTTTGAAATATGTCCGATATTGTGGCCTAAACACCAGCCCAACTCATAATAGAGGACAAAACAGGCTTTAAAACTTAAGCAAATTAGAAAATCCTGATACACTGATAAGTCGTTAAGGGGCAGTCATTTAAAAATGTAGTCTGTCGCCTTTTCGCATTGGCAAAAGGGATAAGAGTTTTAATGAAGGAGCCGGCTTTATATACGCGTTCTATTGCATTAGCCGGCCTACCTCAATTTCTCGAAAGCCTGAACGGAGACCCGACTAAACTCTTTAAAAAAGCGGGCCTTGATCTGGCCATCGCCAATAATACGCAAAGTTTCGTATCATGGAATAAATTTTGTAATCTGCTGGAGATTGCCGCCCATGATCTCGGTGAACCCAGTCTGGGGATAAAATGGGCTGATCATCTGCCTAAAGATTTTCTCAACTCCGGCCCAATGCTCTATTTGGCCACGATGACAAGCACTATTCGTGATTTTGTAGAAATGGGGAATGCCTACCAAAAAATCCATACAAATGGTCTGAAATATACATTCACAGAAAACGCAAAAACCAACATGCTTGAATGCCGGATAATCACCCATTCTCATTCCGCACCCTGTCGCCAAATCCTTGAACATATTATGGCTATAGGTGTGATCATGTCACGCCATTACGTTAAAGGGCCGGCCTTTAGACTATTACAGTTCCAGCATAGCCCGCCAAAAGACATGACATGGCATGAAAAAATTTTCGATTTTCCTACTGAATTTAATTGTGACGAAACTTTATGTCTGATGGAGCGCGAGATACTAGACGTCAAAATTGGCGGAAAGTTAAAAATCTTAAAACCTATTTTAAATTTCCACTTAAGCCTTGAAATCAAGAAAAAGCCTACCTATCACCAATCTATGCTGGCTATGGTCAGAGAAATTTTGCCCACAATAATCGGCGTGGGAAATAGCAGTTTTAGTAATGTTGCGGAGGTCCTAGAAATAAACCCCAAAAAATTACAACGTCTGTTAAACCAAGAAGGCTGTACCTATAGTGCTATTTTGGATGATGTACGCCATAATATGGCCAAGCGTATGCTCTATGAAACGGATGTACCTATCAAACGGATTGCACGTCTGTTAGATTATAAATCCGGTGAGGCTTTTAACACGGCCTGTCACCGTTGGGTGCAGATATCACCGAAGACTTACCGCGAAAAATTACGCCAAAGCAAGTGGACGGATAATAGCTAAAAATTGCCTTATAGCGAGTGTAAACCCTACATTACGCCTGAATTATTAGCCTTAGAGTGTGCAATAACATCATCTGCGACAAAGGCATTATCTTGACGTTCTTGGCCAAATGTACTCATCGGGCCGTGACCGGGAACAAAGCGCATATCCCCGCCTAAAGGCCAGAGCTTTTGCGTAATCGAAGAGAGAAGTTGTTGGTGATTGCCTTTTGGAAAATCCGTGCGTCCAATAGAGCCGCGAAATAGCACATCTCCGACAAAGGCGATTTTAAGCTCTTGATTATAGATCACCACATGTCCCGGTGTATGGCCGGGCGTATGTAAAACCTTAAACTCCACATCTGCGAGTTTTAAAACCTCGCCGTCTTCCAAATAACGATCGGGCACGATATTTTTACCCATACCTTTATGGCCGTATTTCTCCCAGCTCTCCTCGATGGTATCCATCCAGAACTGATCATCTTTATGCGGGCCTATCACCTCTACACCCAGCTTATCGCGAATATCTCGCGCCCCGCCTGCATGATCAAGATGGCCATGGGTCAGCCAAATTTCTGCTATCGTCACCCCCAGGGCCTCACATTCTGACATGAGCCGGTCTGCTTCGCCGCCAGGGTCCACCAAGACACCCTGCATAGAGACTTTATCATATAAAAGAGAACAATTTTGCGCAAAAGGTGTGACAGGTAATAAGCGTAAATCCAGCTGGGCCTTAGACATATCATCTCCTTAAATGCGCTTGTTTAGCTTCGCCTTATAGGCGTAAGTTTAAATGATAACAAACCTTAAAGCCGGAAATCATTATATTCAGCCTACGTTCAACTCATGCCGCCTACAAGAGATTAACTTATTGATTTGATAAGTTGTCTCTCTTCCTTAACCCGCCATTTTTAGGCGGGTTTTTTTATGGGATAAGCGGCGACTAAACGTGGTTATAGGCCTGTAACTCCGTGAATTTACTGTACACAACATGACTATTATTTAATCCCCGTGTAGGGCTGAGTTTATACGGGATGTGTTCTTATAGTCATAGGAAGACGGAGTTATGTCTTCACTTCGGACAATTCTGGATGTCAACCCCCAACACTGACCCGGAGATTGCCCATACGAGCCGGTTCGAACGCAACCGGCTCGTTTTTTATGTTTCGTCCTCAGATATTATACACATCATACCTGCCCCAAACTTTCCAGATGGGCGCACGTGAAACCCAAAGCGCTTATAAAAACCTTCTTTACCAGCAACGGATAACAAGCCGATTGTGGCCTGTTTGGCATGAATTTTAAGCCAATCCATTAAAGCTTGCATAATCATCTCACCACCGCCAAGGCCGCGAAAATCTTTATCTATTATGACGTCCTGAATATAAAAGTTTAAAACACCGTCCCCAATAATACGGCCAAATCCGATAATTTTGTCGTCCGCGTAGAGACTGACCCAAAACAGAGAGTTTTCTATCGTCTTTATGGCCTGCGCCTGCGTGATCTCACCCCAGTCTTCGCTTTTGCGCAGATCGATAAAGTCTTGCGGGCTTGGCGGGTACTTTTTGATATCCAGTTTTACTGGCATTTCATCCGGTCAGGCCAACATGTCTTTGACATGCTTAACCCAATCTGTGCGTTTAACTGTAATTTGCGCCGGGCGAGCGGATTTCCACTCTTCATTACTCTTTATCGCTTTGGCGGCCTGCTCTCCTAAAATGAGGTCTTTGAGCGTGACCTCGCTGCGTGCCATTTCGTCTTCCCCCATCAGCACGGCAATTTGCGCACCGCGCCGATCCGCATATTTCATCTGTTTGGTGACATTGCCAGCCCCCACAAACACCTCTGCACGTAATCCAGCGGCGCGAAGCTCGTCTGCCATTTTAAAATAATCAGCCATGAGATTACGATCAAAAGCGCAAATAATAATGGGCGGCTTCACCGTATTTTCTACCGCATTCATACGCTCTAGGGCTGAGAGAAAACGCGAGACGCCAAAACTAAATCCTGTCGCGGGCACGTCTTGGCCTCTAAAGCGCGAGACCAGATCATCATAACGTCCCCCGCCGCCTATAGACCCTATGCGCACGGGCCGGCCCTTTTTGTCCTTAATATCGGCCAGTAATTCCGCCTCAAAAACAGGGCCCGTATAATAACCCAGACCGCGCACGATAGAGGTATCAAAACTGACACGCTCAGGGCCAAATCCTGTGGCCTCTAACAGCGCATCAATATCTGCCAGTTCTTGGCAACCCGCTTGGCCGCGCTCAGACGTTCCCACCAGTTTTTGCAAGCTGGAAATAGTTTTCCCGCGCTCAGGACTGGACGCGGTGGTGAACCCCAAAACGGCCTTAATGCCTTGCGCGTTTAAATTCGCCCCTTGTGTGTAATCCCCGCTCTCATCTTTTCGGCCCTCACCCAATAAATCAGTCACGCCCTCAACACCCAATCTGTCGAGCTTGTCGATAGCGCGTAAGACTTGCAGTCTTTGCAGCGCGCCTTCTTGCGTATCCGGCACGCCCGAGCTTTCTAAAATACCGTCCAGTAATTTACGGTTATTGACCCGCACGGCATATTGGCCTTCCTTGAGGCCTGCCGCCTGCATGATTTCAGCAGCGATCATAATCATTTCGGCGTCCGCAGCCGCCCCTGGCGCGCCGACACTATCAGCATCACATTGCACAAATTCGCGAAACCGTCCGGGGCCGGGTTTTTCATTGCGAAAAACACTCCCCGCTTGGTAGCGCCTGAAAGGCTTGGCAATACCGTCATAATTTTCGGCCACAAATCGGGCGAGTGGTGCCGTCAGGTCATAGCGCAGTGAGAGCCATTGATCATCATCATCTTGGAGCGCAAACACGCCGACATTTGGCCGGTCTTCATCGGGTAAAAACTTACCCAAAGCATCGGCATATTCAAAAGCAGGTGTCTGCAAGGGCTCAAAGCCCCGCGCATCATAAACCTCAAAGGCTTTGGAGATCAGCGTATTTTCAGCACGAATAATATCGGCAGGCTTATCCTCAAAGCCTCGCGGGCGGCGGGCTTTGGGGCGAAAGGGTTTGTTTTTCTTTTTGCTCATTTTCCATCTCTATCTTCAATGGCGGGGTTTAACGGATTTTGAGAATTTTTAAAGAGCTAAGATTATCGGGCCATACCAGATGGAAATAGCGCATAAGCGGCATGTGCTTCTTGCCACACACATCTCGCGGGGCTAAAGCTGGCCCATGACCACCCAGCTTAAAATCGCCTCCGCGCAACTTAACCCTCATGTCGGCGCATTAGACGCCAATATGTCCAAGGCCGAAGCCGCTTACGCGCGAGCAAAATCCGACGGGGCAGATATTCTGGTCCTGCCCGAGCAATTCATCATTGGCTATCCGGCAGAAGACCTTGTGCTTAAACCCGCCGCCATTGCCGATTGTAAAAAACTGGCCGAAGACTTTGCCAAGAAAACCAAAAACGGTCCGGCTGTTGTCTTTAACCTGCCGTGGTTAATTGACGGGGCGCTTTATAATGCCGCGCTTTTTATGCGGGACGGGAAAATCACAGATGTGCGGGCTAAACATCATCTTCCCAATTACGGCGTGTTTGATGAGTTCCGGATTTTTACGCGCGGGCCTTTGCCTGAGCCAGTCACATTTAAAGGGGTCACGATTGGATTACCGATCTGCGAAGATCTTTGGCAACCCGGCGTAGCCGCACACCTCGCTGATCTCGGCGCGGAAATTCTTATCTCCCCTAACGGGTCGCCTTGGCGACGCACCGCCCTCTCGGAACGTGTCGAAGCTTTAGGCGAGAAAGTCCATAATGAAGGCTTACCCCTTATCTATGTCAACCAAATCGGCGGGCAGGACGAACTGGTCTTTGACGGCTCGAGCTTTTCTATGTCCGCAGATGGCAAGATTGTGCAAGCCTTAAAAAGTTTCGTTGAAGATTATGATCTCGCCGTGTGGGAGAAAACAGCCCAAGGGTGGGCATGTGTTTCTGCCAAGCGCGAGAAACAACTTACAGGCCATGAAGCCGATTGGCGGGCCATGTGTTTAGGCCTCGGGGATTATGTTAATAAAAACCGCTTTAAACAGGTCGTGCTCGGCCTGTCCGGAGGGGTGGATAGCGCGGCTGTGGCCGCGATTGCCGCAGATGCACTAGGCCCGGACCGTGTCTGGTGTGTGATGATGCCCTCGCGTTACACAGCGGGTGAAAGTCTGGGGGATGCCGAGGATTGCGCCAAGCGTATTGGCTGTCGCTATGACGTCATTGCGATAAAGCCCGCTTTTGACGCCTTTCAAGACATGCTCGCACCCATGTTCAAAGACCTCCCCTTTGATACGACGGAGGAAAATATGCAATCGCGCACACGCGCGCTCACCCTTATGGCGATATCCAATAAGTTCGGGCCTATGGTGGTCACAACGGGCAATAAATCCGAAATGGCGGTCGGTTATGCTACGCTCTACGGCGATATGTGCGGGGGCTATAATCCCGTGAAAGACATATACAAAACCGAGCTTTTCACCCTGTGTAAATGGC
The DNA here is from genome assembly GCA_964571595.1 of uncultured Caulobacterales bacterium. GTDB lineage: Bacteria > Pseudomonadota > Alphaproteobacteria > Caulobacterales > Maricaulaceae > CALCKU01. The sequence goes on from CAZNCJ010000054.1 coordinate 13,464, forward strand.
GCAATAAAAACAATCCAGAGGATTTGCTGGGCGGGGATTACCCCATACCCGATAATATCATTACCAAGCCGCCTTCTGCCGAGCTACGCGAAGACCAGAAAGACAGTGACAGCCTGCCCGAATATCCTGTCCTGGACGATATTTTATTTGGCCTGATCGAAGAAGAAGCCACGGTTGAGGAGATAATCGCGCGCGGACATAGCAAAGCAGATGTTAAACGTATCCAGCACTTGCTTTATATTGCCGAATATAAACGCCGCCAAGCTCCGCCGGGCGTGAAAATCGGAACGAAGAATTTCGGCAAAGACCGCCGCTATCCGATTACGAACGGGTACCGGGATGAGATTTAGATAGGATATATATGCCAGAGCTTTTCATCAAGACCCGCAATACAGCCCGCAAAATCTGGTCGGGTCTGGGCCTAGCTCTCGCACTCTCCCTGCTCAGCGCCGGTTGCGCAAAAATAGACGAGCTGAACGCCCATAACCCGCCGCATTTTTGCACCGAACTGCCAAGGCCAGGCTGGGCAGCTTACACGAAACACCCTGCAAGCGGGCCATGGTTTGAAGTTTATGAACTCGGGACTGATCTTTACGCCATCGCGGAACCTTATCAATGGCAGGAGGTTATTAATTACCTGATCATCGGAGATGAGCGCGCCCTTTTATTTGATAGTGGTAACGGCATGGGCAACATTAAAGCCGTGACGGACCAGCTCACCTCTTTGCCAGTGACCGTCCTTGCCAGCCATAGCCATATTGATCATGTCGGAGGACATTGGCAGTTTGAGAACGTGCTTGCCCCTGATACAGAATTTACCCGCACCCGCGAGCAAGGTATGGACAATGCATCCGTCTCAGAAGAGGCCAGCCCTGCCGCCCTCTGCACTGACCTGCCCAAAGGCGTAAGCCAAGCCAATCACCATATAAAACCCTTTACACCAACTGGTCGTGTGAAAGACGGGACACAAATCGCCCTTGGCGGCGTGACCTTAGAAGTTTTGGAGATAGCCGGCCATACGCCAGATAGTCTTGCCCTTTTGGACCGTGCCAATGGACGATTATTTACAGGCGATAGCTATTATAAAGGCCCGATCTGGCTTTTCGCGCCCGAAACCGATCTTCTGGCTTACCAAAAAACCCTTGAACGCCTTACCATGCTCGTCCCAGAGCTTAAAGCCCTGCACGGCGCGCATAATGAACCCTTTAGCCAGCCCGAGGAATTGATCAAACTCCGCAATGCTTTTAAATCCGTGATTTCGGGCCAAGCCGTGCCTCAAGAAGTGAACGCAGCGCAAGCCCGCTATGAATTTGAGACCTTCGAGCTTTTACTCCAAGCAGGTCACGAAGTCTGGCCGTAAAGGGTCTAAAAAAGCCCTTATAAATCCTTTCGAAATCTGATATGAATGTACTCAGGTTTTAAGGGGAGCGCATTAATGGCCTATTATCAATCTATAAAATATGACCGCGATATATATCCGCTAGGCACAGAGGCTCCGGGGCAAGCCGGGTGGATCGCGGAAAGACTTTTACGCCTACGCGCTATGCTCAATGGCGATATCGTGTCTAAGCGAGATGCAAACTCTTTAATTATCGGTTCCTGGAATATTAAACATTTCGATGGCGGACGATTAAGATTACCAGAAAGCTATCACTATATTGCTGAGATTATTGACCACTTCGATATTTGCGCCATTCAAGAGGCAAAGGATATGAAAGCCTTAAGACGGCTCAATAGTCTCCTCGGCTCGAGCTGGGATTTTTTTGTAAATGATCAAACAACTGGCGATGCTGGTAATAATGAACGCATGGCGTATTTTTTTAATCGCAATAAAGTTAAGTTTCGCAATCTAATTGGCGAGCTCGTCTATCCAAAGGATGAATTGCCAATCGGAGAACAACCAAGTCGAACACCTTTTTTTGCTTCATTTCAAGCGGGGTGGTTTAAGTTTACGCTCTGTTCGGCCCATATTGTGTCAGAAGACAAACCCGGCAAACCTACGAGGCAACAAGAAATTGCTCTAATAGGACGAACACTTAAGGACCGCGCAGAAAAAGAGAGGGAAGTTCAAATATTTTTAGGAGACTTCAATCAAGATGATATGAATGATGAAGGTTTAAAGGATTTAAAAACAATGGGTTATGTTATTCCTGATTTCGGCCCAACAAATCTTGGCCAAGACCTTAAACATTTTGACCATATTACATTCATCGGTCCACAAGACGAAAGTAATTTGATGAATAGAGGCCGTGTCGACTGGCACGAAGCTGTTTATACTGAAAATGATCGAGAGGCCTATAGCGATATCGCAGCCCAAATTCGAAGTCATCCCAATACCGGCAAGCCCTACGATAATTGGACATCACAATATTCGCGATGGCGCACAGACGAAATGTCGGATCACTTACCTATATGGATAGAAATTCGTACGGATTACTCAAATCGTTATTTAAGGGAAATAGCAAATATGGAGCAAGCCTAGCTACGCCGCAACGTAAAGCGCTTTTAGAGCCAACTCCACACATTAATCTCTATATACCCTCTTGGTTTATCCGCCTAATTGCCATATGACCGCCTCATAGATTAATCCGCA
>CAZNCJ010000055.1:0-16035 GCA_964571595.1 uncultured Caulobacterales bacterium
GCGTTAGCTCAAAGATGAGTGCCTTTGCGAAAGAACTCGACACAGCTTTCCAACAACGCCGCGAATGGCTGATAAAGCGGGGCTATGCAGAGCTACGCCAAGACGGCAGAAAAACTCTATCATCTACAAGCGCGGTTATTTGAAAGCCTTGGAGACCGAAGGGTTCAACGCCGCAACTGAGAAGCTAGAGAGCATGACAGGTAAGGCTCACGCTGCGGCGCAAGCGGGAAGATTGATTCAAGGCACTGTTGCGCAGAAATACGAACTGCCCCACGGCCCCCACGCAATGATTGAAACGCAGCGGGCTTTCTACCTTGTGCCATGGGAAAACCATCACGCGCAGAGATGGGGCAAACGTATCAAGGGTCGCGTGCTCAGCGGCGGCGGTATTGATTGGGAGATAGGGCGAACAAGAGGGATTGGGCGGTGAGTTGAGCAAAGGGGCTAAGCGCACGTTAGGAATCTTCGTTGGTATCTGATAAACGAGATAGCGGTTTATGCCCACATTAGCTTTCAAAGGAGTGATTTTTTGACAAAGAGGATTGAACAACTCGATCAATTTTGCAGGCTCATTCGTGCGCGTACAAAAGAAAATAGAGACGCAGTTAAAGTCTTGCTCGAGGCAGAGCTTTATTCTGTGGCTTTCGGGGTTTTAAGGCAAGAAATCGACTCCCTCATCCGCATTGCGTATTTAAATGATATTCGTCAAAATTACTCTCCAGCAAGAGCTCGAATACTCATTCGTGACCTTGTTGAAGGTGATAGATGGACCAAAACGACAAAAAAAGGAAAACAGGCCAACATCACCGACAGAGAAATGCTAAATGCTTATCAGGCAGCAATCGGTTGGGAAAGAATTGTCTATGATTTCGGTTGTCAGCTAATTCACTTGTCAAAGTTTCATGACTATCAAAACTCGGATCCCATATTAAACTTATCGGAAGATTCACAAAATGAAATTACAAACTACCTCAAGCAATATCATGCTTTAGATGAGAACAACCTGACCTTTGATATCCTTGTTCAATATTTGCCAAATGTCATTGACAAAATTTGTGATAACACACTTGGAATCACATCGAGTTTTGAGGACAACTTGCGTAATAAAATCCAGTAAAGTTAAATTCGTTTCTAATCCTTAATGACCTTACGGATAATTCCACTTATCTATAGAACATCAACTGCCTAACAAAACTCCTAATTTCTTGCCTCACAAACGACTTGCCTTATACCGTAAGTCGTTGTAATAATTAAGTTATCAGGACAATGGTCACCCCAGGTTCGGGCACCATTCATCTTCCCATATAATTGTTTTTTGTCTAACGTCAGCGCCCATGGCACAGGTTTTGTGCTAGGCTAAGAGAGACTTTTGGCTCATCTTCTATCTCATGGAGAGACAGATGAGACTCAATAAACAAACATCCGGTGAGCGGATTGTAAAAGATATCAAACGTAAAACCCGTAAGCAGTATAGTGCTGAAGAGAAGATCCGGATTGTTCTGGATGGTCTTCGAGGTGAATAGAGTGTTGCAGAGCTATGCCGGCGCGAAGGTATATCCCAAGGCATATATTATAAATGGTCGAAAGACTTTCTGGAGGCTGGCAAGAAACGGCTGGCGGGTGATATTGTCCGCCAAGCTAACTCGGCTGAGGTCAAAGAGCTTAGATCTGAAGCTCGTGAGCTCAAAGAATGTCTGGCTGAACTAACCCTAGAGAACCGTTCGTTATAATTGATCCCCCGGATCAATTATGGCCTCACCTCAAAAAAAGCATGATCGGGGATGGGGAGGATATAGAATGAGATATCCCGCCTCCGAGAATCTAGAGATCATCCGTTTGGTAGAGCGCTCATCGCGCCCTGCTAAATGGACGCTGGACAAGCTGGGCATTAATCGCCGCACATTTTACCGTCAGTATGACCGTTACCTGCATTACGGAGAACACGGCCTAATCGCCAGAATATATGACTCTCTTTCTTACCCGCAAAGCAACTTTTATAGTCAAGCGTCCACGATCTATACCCAAAATTGAAACTGCGATGTGTCTACAAAGCTAGGGACACATCACAAATTACTGGATAGTACATAATGAATTCAAGACTACGTTTTGGAACCAGTCTTTATTCGTGTAGTCTATCTCATTTACTTCGAACCAGTCTTTATTCTGTGTGTACTCTAGCGCGTTTCCTTCACCCAGGAAGATGGCAGCGTGTCCAAAGGCCATTCCGGTCTCGCCATGCGGCCAGGCAGGCCGATCGAACGAGACATAGCCATCATGCTTTCTGCTTAAAATTAAGCCTTTTTGCTTACCCTGAAAAGCCTTATCAAAGGCCAAAGCACCTGTCTCTTCATCAAAGCGTAGCATAAAGAAACCCTGCTCTGAGCCGAGCTCCGACCCCAAAACCAAACGATTTCCTAATGGGTCTTTCCCAAGCCAGTGAGGGTTGAACGTGCGCGGCGTTTGTAAACGAAAAACTTCTGTTGGTGCCGTCGGGTCAGAAATATCAAACACAACCACGGCATGTAGATGCCCGACTGGCTGAACCCAGAAATTACCGATACGCACAGGTATACCGCATGCCCCGCGGATATAGTCATCAGTCTTGGCTGCTTTTGTTTTCAGGGTATGAACCGTAGAGACATTTGGTGCATCCGTATCAATACCTGTAACGTGGTAAAAGGCGCACCCATAAGAGTTCAAAAATACAGATCCATCATCCAGCACGCGCGGTCCGAAACCCGCCTTTTGCGAACCTTCTTGAACCTCGCCATTTGCCAAGCGGCCAACGGGCAACTCAAGTGTATGCAAAAGTGTAAAATCTGAGTATCGATAGATTTGCACAACGTCAGCCCAAGAATTTTCATGCATAGGCGCGCTTGTTACAAGGAAGCGATCTTGTTCAGGCAGCAATGCAAACGCATAGGGGCGAACAGCTTTTTTAAGCCCAGGAACCGCCGCTGACACAGAACGGATAAATTCTCCGTCCATGGTATATTCAGCAATTCCACCGTGCCCGCCCGGCTCCAAGTCTTCCAACGGGTCAGGGCTTGCGCCTTCACTACGCAAAAAACCAACCAAGCGGGTGCCATCGGGCGTGCGCTTATAATCATGCGGATAGCGCAAAGACGCCGGCGGATTAAATGCATTATCGATCGAGAGGGCTCCAGGACTTTCGATATCAACAATCAGGCTAAGCTCGTTATGATGTGCATTCATAAATATAGGTTCTCCGACTGGCGGCGCAACATATTCCATATGGTGCGGCATCGATTCTTTGAGACCAATAGAGACTGAAGAAACTGGTTCCCCTCTTGTCTTGCTGGCAGGATCAACATTAATCATCGCCAGAAAGTCAGAATCTTCCATGTCCTGGTCGCCTGCAAAGACAAATAAATACGGAGACGCCTCCCCCTTGAGCGGAATGTCAACGGATTTTTGAGAGCAAGCTGTCAAAGCAAGTGAGGCAACAAAGGCGCAGGCGATAAAGTTTCTAATATCAAGATAAATCATAACTCTATTCCTTCCAAGACTTAAAAGCTGTCGCAAGCAATGTAATGCGAGCTTTCACTGGTTAAGACGCATATTTAACACTTTATCGGGAATATGTTTAATACACGGTAACTTTAGGCTATTTAATACTGCATTCTGTCGGTGCAGCGCACCAGTTTTAAAATCTGACGGAAAATCAAGCGCCTTCTCACCAATTAGCTCCACAAAATAGGCATGCTGCGCCGCGAAAATGTCACGCACGGCCATCTGCTCTCCTGCGGAACCCGGATTTTCTGCGATTTCACGATCCATTACTTCCAGCTCGATAAAATGATCCATCTCAATTGTCAGCAAGGCATAAGAATACCAACCGTCTAAATCCGAGACATAATTTTGCAAGAATGAAAGGTAATCATCTTCGCCCTTAAGCGCCAGGTTGCCCCCATTGGCATGCTCCCTACCCTGAATGGCCAGTTCTAGAAATTCTGTAATTTTCGCTGCGCTACCTGCACAAACCATGTTGCCCGCAGAAGCGAACATATCATTTGTATCCGCATACTTACAAAGCTCTTGTCCTGTGTAAGCTTTATTTTCTTCTATACCCGCCTTAGCAGCGCGAGTCATTTCGCGGAAGATGACAAATACACCTGTGACCAATTTATAGAGACTTGACAGATCATTCGGGATTTCTTCATCCAGTAGGGTCTTGCCATAGCGGTAACGATAAGAAATCAAAGCCACGGCCGCGCGCGAAATTATATAAAGATCCCAAGCACTGGGAACATCCGAAACAGGTTTTCCAATCTGCCTCATGTGATATTCCCGAACCGCAACCGTAATTGATGCAGCATCATAGAAATGCCGCATCGCCACCCTTAGGGCTGAAATATTGATGTTTTTACCGTATCGTGTGCCCTTATATTTGCAAAATTGCACTTCGGCTGGGATATTTCGGTTAAACACGACCGGGCGTGTGTTTGCTTCACCGAGCTGGCGACCATCTTCGCCCATTAACGCGGAAACACCCACCCAGATACCATAGCGAAATTCCATAAGCGGAGACGTCCAAGGCGGTTGTATTACCTGCCGGAGCAAAGGCTTGAGCGTCTTTGATGTTTCAATTAATTGTTTCATCTATACGGACCCTAATATCCCCTATTGCCCGGCCTGCACATCGAAATGCGTATAAACACGAGTTTCTAAATCACCTTTTACTCGAGTAATGCAATTTATGTGCCATCTGATCGCCTTTTATTTCCGACATCCTCCAATTTTTCTTTGAATATCTGAAACGCGGTGTTCCGAATGGCATGCGAGTAGCCCCTCGATAGGACTAGCTTAATGAGATAGCTGCTCTATCTCTTGTTTCTATCTGAGTGCTTACCTCGCCCTACTGCAAGAAACTTTAAGAGTTGTGGAGTCTTATTTCTCACTTTTTAGACCAAATTGCTAGTTGCCCTTTTTGAGCAAAAGTCACCATTTGATAACTTGGACAACGAATACTTTCTCACATTGATAAGCTATGCATCACAAAACTCTCGTTTAACCGAAGAGTACAAAAGTGTTTGGATGGATGGATTTGATGAATATCGGTATAATCTTGTTTTCACATCTGCTTGGAAGCTGTTTGAAAGTCTCGATGTAAATATAAAGTCAGCAGTTGTATTATCAAGAATAGGTGAAAGGTTAGTGGCTGGAGCCCGAATAGCTAAGTTGGTAGAGCAACGGACTGAAAATCCGTGTGTCCCTGGTTCAAATCCAGGTTCGGGCACCATTCATCTTCCTAGACTTATTACGATAGCCTCTTCTCGAAGATATAGACATATTATGTTTGTCTTCACAGCAATAAAGACTTTATCTAAAAGGACTTTATCTGAATTATCATTTGTGGATAGGATACCCTATTATGACTGAATTTATCCTCGCAAACGAAACATCACTGCGCCTGACCGTCTTTATTGGTATATTATGCACCATGATGGCGGCTGAGACGCTTTTTCCTCGCAAGACAAGAGCCTTGCCGCGCGCACATCGTTGGAGTTCAAACCTCCTCTTGATTGCGATAGACAGCCTGTTTGTGAAATTAATCTTTCCTATCGTCGCTGTCGGGGTTGCAGCTTTAGCCATTAAGAATGGGTGGGGTCTGTTTAATATTTTGAACCTACCTATATGGTTGGAGGTTACGCTTTCCATTATAATTTTGGATAAGATGATCTATTGGCAACATGTCGCCTTTCATCATGTGCCATTCCTCTGGGCGCTGCACAAAGTCCATCATGTTGACAGAGATATAGACGTAACAACGGGTTCTCGTTTTCATCCTATCGAAATCGCCCTTTCCCTGCTCTATAAAATGGTAATCGTCATAATACTCGGGCCCGCCGTGATTGCGGTCATAATTTTTGAGATAATTCTCAATGGTTGTGCCATGTTTAACCACTCAAATGTGCGTCTGCCTTTAGGCTTTGATCGCATCTTAAGGCGGTTTATCGTTACGCCGGATATGCACCGCGTCCATCACTCCACCATCGTGCGTGAAACCAATAGTAATTACGGCTTTAGCCTGTCTTTATGGGATCGTATCTTCGGGAGCTATACGGCACAACCCGCACAAGGCCATGACGATATGGTCATCGGCCTAAAAGAATATCAACATTCTGGTCCCGCCTCTCTTATATGGTCACTCCTCTTGCCGTTTAAATCGATCAAGAAGCTCGAGAAATGGCTCTAGGCGCAAAACTACGTAGATTTGAGTTAATAGATAGCCTCATAAAAAAACGCCTCACAGAGTGAGGCGTAAGGAGGATTAATACTTTTAATCTAATGAGATATGTTTAAAATCTATAGCTCCCACCGAAGATAATCCGGCGATCAGGAAGCCCGACGAAGGCGATAGGTCCTGAAGCTGTTACAGCTCTCTGAACAATATTTGACGTCGTTAGGTTAATCCCCTCAACCCCAACAGTGAAATTGTCATTAATGTCGTAGCTTAGACTACCGTTTAGCTGACCTCTGGCTTCAGTAACCACTGGGAAACCAAAGGTACTGCTACCACTGGTATTAGCGCCACCACCAAAGTCAAATGTGCGGAATTCATCACGCCATGTATAACGAAGTCTGGCCGATATACCAAACCCTTCATAATAACCCGTAATATTATAGGCGTTTTCAGAAAAGTCAGGCAATCCTTGCAGAAGTGTAAGCTCTCCCAAGACAGCTTCACCTCTTCCGCTAGCTGAGTTTGTCGCAGACCCCCCACTAAATTGTTGAAATGTATAGTTAGCTTGCAAGCCAAACCCTGAAGCCCATCCTAAACGATCTTCGAAGCTGGATAAATCACCTTGGAAAGCCAATTCAATACCACGTTGTGTGGTTTGAGCTGGATCATTGACAGGCTGAACTAAATCAACACATAAACCTGGCAAATTAGGATCACCCAAGACATTGGGTATTACTTCTGGATTGAAGATACCGCCACCGGGACAGGCTGGATCTATTTCACGCGCCGACCCTTGAGTAGTTACAAAGCCTGTTGCAGTAGGTCCTGGTATAAGCGCTGCAAATGATTGATCAGAAGAGAAAATATTTGTCCGGTTTTTCTCAAAGAAGTTCACACTGAAAACCGAGGAAGGTGCAAAATACCAGTCAAACCCTACATCAAATGAATCCACAGTTTCTGGCTGTAAATTGGGGTTTCCAATATTCACTGCTGCATTTTCACTTTGATCAAAGGTGAAGCCACCCAGATTGTTGAAACTAGGCCGTTGAATATCGGCTGCGTAACCTATACGGGCAACAAGTGTATCACTTAAATCCGCTCTTAAATTAAATCGCGGTAATAAGAAATCATATGAACCATCAAAGGTAATGGTGTCTATAATATTACCATCATCGTCAGCACTTAATACACCTGTCGAAGAGATATCTGTTTGAATATATCTTGCACCCAGATTGCCACGGAATATTCCACTTTCGAAATTTAACTGCCCATATATGGCGTTAGTAGTTTCTTCGACATCAAAGAAAGAATCCGTATCCAATTCCGGATCATGCGTTAACTCACCATCCGCTTGTGGCTCGAGCAGTCTTTGTTGCGCAAGCGCTGCTTCTAATGTGTCAATGACAGAATCTCTTTCAGAGAAAGCAAGGTCTGGATCAACCAGAAGAAAGTTCGAGATAAATAAATCCCGCCCATCCGCATCACCGAAATTATCAGGGCCCGGAATAAGAATATCCGCAAAAAATGCGCCACTCGGACTATCTTCCAAGCGACTAAACCCACCGATATTATCATCAAAGTCTTCATTTACGCTCGTTGTTCTGTTCCATCGATAGCCAGCATCAAATGACGTTAGAGCGCCACCAAAAAAGTCATTTCCTGCTAAATCATACGAGACATCAAAGCGTAAGGCGTCATCACCATTATCTTGTCTGTCATCACTGATATTTGCCTGATCGAGAACAGTATTAGCCGGATCCAAAAGTTGTTGAGGTGTAGGCGCAAAAGGTGAATCAAAGTTAATACCGAAAGCTAATGAATCATCTGACAAATCAAACACGAATGGCACACAATTATCATTACTTGTATCAGGGTCTCCAGTTGGCGCACCATCCAAAGGACAAGCCGGATTAATAAAGTTCAGAGTTACATCCAATTGTGGTGTATTAGTTTCTGATCTTGACCTAGCATATTGTGCACTCACCTTCCAGTTATCACGCTCCCAATCGCCTCCAAAAGCAAGAACAGAACTTTCGGTTACACGGGATGATGTTTCACTTGAAAACCGGAGGTTAGGATTGTCATCACTAACTGAAAGATCCGGTTCAAGCGTTCCCGATACCGCGGCAGGAATAATACCTGGCCCAAACCCAACATCCGTAAGGCCCGAAATATCACTTGCAGATAAACCATCACTGAAATCCACAAGTTCTGTTTCTGTTGGAACTGTTACATTTATCAATGAGCTTACACCTGAAGCCTGAAGGCGGTATTGATCTCTACTTCTTTCTTGATCGTTATAGAATATATCGGCATAGAGTCTTAAGTCGTCATTAGGTTCCCATTCACCTGTAGCTGCAATGTTGATAGTTTCGAAATCATCGTTTTCTTGTTCTTGAAGCAGAAACTGAATACCAAGAAATTGTTCACCATTTACGTTCGCCAAATTATCTCTGTCAGCACGTGGTCGGAAAGACACCGCTTCTTGTTGTGTGTAACTTCCACTTATAACGAAACCAATATCACCGGCACCGGTTTCCCAATTATTTCCAAGGGCAGCAGAAAATCTTGGCTGAATGCCTTCTGTACTTAAATTGTTCTGCTCGCCTTGAATTCGGGCTGCTATCAACGGTTTGTCTAAATCAAGCGGACGAATTGTTCTTAAATTGATTGTACCACCTACGGAACCTTCAATTGTTTTTGCCTCAGGCACTTTGATAACTTCTACACCGGAAATTATTGAAGAATTTACATCCTCGAAATTAATGCCTCCACGTCCGGAACCTGAATCCAGGGTTGTAACTCCGTTAATTTCTGTTCTATTCGCATTTGTACCACGAATTTGGACACCTGTACCCACACCAGCGGTACGGGTGATTTGGATACCTGTTATATTTTCGAGGACTTCGGCGAGGTTTTGGTCTGGAAGTTTCCCGATATCTTCAGCCAAGATAATCTCGACGAGGCTATCGGCTTCGCGCTTTTCGATTAGAGCGTTTTCGAGTGATTGACGAATACCGGTTACGATAACTTCGTCACCTGCGCTTTGCGCAAAGGCTGGTGTGCTCACGGCGATCATAGAAAGGCTTGAACCTATAAGCAAAGCCCCTTTCAGCATTTTATAATTAGTTGATGTAGTCATTATTTTTCCCTTCTGATTTGTTATTTTGCAGTGATGGCAGACTTCCCTACCAATAAATGAGACAATTGCAACACAAGAGTCAACCAAATATTATAACCAATAGATTGTATTGGTAATACCAATGTTCGATTTATTGTTTTGTGTGGTAAAAGTGCAACGAATTGCATAGAAAATGCGAATATATCAGCACATCACGCAACTAGTACCTGCATTATATAAGAATCAATCATGTGCGAAGTAGTAAGAATTTACGGAGGAGTAATGATATATTTAGCGCAGAACACTCAATATAATTGGTATAACCAATTTAAACATTCGTTATTTCGATATAGGCAATTCTAGACGAAAACTGAGTGGTAATCCTGCCCTAAATTACGATCTGCATCCCATCATAGGCTACATCAACACGGCCAAATAATTCGGATTTCAGCGTGGCATAATCCATGTCTATATGCATATTCGTTAGCACGCCCTTTTTGGCGCGTGTACGGGCAATCCAACTTAGTGTTTTATCGGCATGGGCATGGGTTGGGTGATCATTATATCTAAGAGCGTCAACGATCCATATATCAATATCCTCAAGCTGCTCTATGACATTATCACTTATGTCCCAAACATCAGGTGTGTAGGCGAGTGCACTGTCTAATAGAAAGCCTATAGCGGGCGTTGGTCCGTGACTCACCTCGAAAACGCCGACGTGCACGTCTCCGCCCCCGCCTTGAATGATAAAAACATCGCCGTCAGAGATCACGTCTTGCATCTCTAAAATGGCAGGATGCACAAGGCCTTCTGGCATTTCGAAACAATAGCTAAACCGCGTACAAAGATGTTTTTTTGTGTGGCTGTCCATATAGGTCGGAATACGCTTACGCATTGTGTAAGCTACAGCGCGTAAGTCATCTATCCCGTGACTTTGATCAGCGTGATCATGAGTATATAAAAGAGCATCTACCCGTTTTATCTTATTGGCTAAGAATTGTTCTCGGAGGTCTGGCGCCGTATCGATTAAAATACACGTCTTTTCTTTCGGGTCAGCAGGTTCAGGTGCTCCTTCCCATTTCTCCACATAAATCGAGCAACGCGTACGACGGTTTTTGGGTTCATTGGGGTCGCACACACCCCAATCACCATTGACGCGGGGTACTCCACCTGACGATCCACACCCCAATATTGTTACGCGTAATGTCATATGGTTGTTGGCCTATCAGCTTTCTGGAATAAATCAAAAAAGGCTTGGCTTGTAAGTTCAGCCGTGCGCTCCAAACTCCATCCCTTAATCTCAGCAAGTTTTTCGGCAACATGCGGCACATATGCGGGCTCGTTTCGTCGCCCCCTATAAGGCACAGGGGCAAGATAAGGGCAGTCGGTTTCGATCATGATGCGTTCATCAGGTAGTGATTTTGCAATCTCACGCAAATCAGTGGCATTTTTAAATGTGATGATACCTGAAAGTGAGAAATACAAACCTAGATTTGCAGCGCGCTTAGCGAGCCGTTCTCCACTTGTATAGCAATGCAATAAGGCTGGAAAAGCTCCGTTCTTCATCTCGACTTCAAGTATGTCCGCCATATACTCATCTGCGTTGCGGCTATGAATAATTAAAGGAAGTTGTGTCTGTCTGGCGGCATCAATATGGGCCATGAAATTTTTGAGCTGATCGGCCTCGTCGCTGTAATTATAATGAAAATCCAGGCCCGTCTCCCCGATCCCAATGACCTTAGGGTGAGCGGCCAACTTGATTAATATATCAGCAGTTATGTCAGGATTTTCTCGTGCTTCATGGGGATGCGTGCCGACGCTGGCCCACATATTATCATATGATGTGGCGACCTTTAAGACACTGTCAAACTCTGAAACTTTGCAACATATCGTAAGCATGGTCGTGATCTGAGCGGATTTTGCACGTGCAACAACCTCATCCAGATCTTCTGCGAATTTTTCACCATGCAAATTTACGTGACTATCGACAAACATAATTCCACCCTATGTCCAAGGACTAGTTTTGACCACGTATTTCTGAAAGTAAATCTAGCATAACGGTCTTTTTATCCATATTCAGCGCGTTTTCCCGTTCTTGTAAAAAACAGGCTCTTTGCCATAATTTTCCCCACGCCTGTGCTGACCGGTTAACCGGTAGAGGGGCAAAGGCGCTCCGCCATTCACCCGTCACAGTATAAATGGACTGGATCTGTAGAATATCCTGCAAAGCCTCGAAGAAATATTGCCGGGAAAGCGTCGCATTTGGCATAGCGAGCATATTTGATATTTGGTGATCAAGCTGACTATTATTTCTCTCCAGACTTGCCAGATAACGCTTAAGCGGGCTGAGTACTTGATCAGCTGATTGCAATAAGGCCACGGCTTTTCCCGGTCCACCACGGGATAATCTTATAGCTGTTGTTATCATCTCTGAGGGTTCAGCCTCTCGTTTTTTTAACCAGCTCTCGATATCCGCATCCTGAACAGCGCGTAGAGGTAAATGCATACAGCGAGAGCGAATAGTCGGCAACAAACGTCCCGGTTCACTCGATAGAAGTATAATTATTGTTTTTTCGGGAGGTTCTTCCAGTATTTTTAAGACGGCATTTTCTGAATTTCTATTCAGATCATCCGCCGTATCAATCAAACAAACACGCCAGCCGCCTTCCGATGCCTTTTGCGTAAAAAAATCTCTCAGCCTACGCGTTTCACTTATCGGTATTTCACTTCTTATCTTTTTGGTCTTAAAGTCATATGGTCGCCTTAGCAGGAAAAAATCTCCATGTCCCAAAGCTTCAAGACGTTGGGCTACAGGATCGGTTGCGGGTATATCTAGACTATTATCCAAGAGCGAGCGCGCACCTAATATATACCGCGCCATCCTATAGGCCAATGTTGCCTTCCCGCATCCCGCTGGCCCCGTAATCAACCAGGCATGATGAATACGACCTGATGTCCAAGCCTTAAGAAAGCGTGTCTCAGCCTCTGCATGTCCAATAAGGTCATAGGTTTCACGCGGATGGGCGCATCCGGGGGCCCGATCAGATTCCGGGTAGCTTTCTGTTACGTCTGCCATATCAACCCAATAAAGCCTTAAGCCCCACCCGGAACAAGTAGGCCTGCCAATTTAGGATATTTTTGCGTGATAATATGTAAAACATGCGCGTGAATAGAATTGCAATCCCCGGCACCGTCAACAACATGAATACGACCTTTTTCTTGCGCGGCTATTTCCAAAAAAGCGTCTCTCAAGGTTTTGTGAAAGGCTAAAGTCTCATTATCAAAACGAGTTAGGGTCTCACCACGCGTTTCAACACGTTTTTGCGACAAGACCGGATCTATATCAAATAGCAATGTCACATCAGGCGCAAAATCCCCTAACACAGCATCATTGACCGCCCTGACCTTTTCAACGCCTAATCCCCGCGCATATCCTTGATAGGCTAGGCTTGAATCTGTGAACCGGTCACATACGACCCAAATCCCGCGGCTTAGTGCCGGCTTTATAAATTTTTCAACATGATCGACGCGGGCTGCATACATAAGTAATAATTCCGTCATGCCGGACCATTTATCCGCGCGCCCAGAAAGCACTAATTCTCGGATGGCCTCCGCACCCTTCGTGCCGCCCGGTTCCCGAGTAAGTAAAGTTTCATAACCGGCGCCCTCTAAGGCCTCACACAGCAATTTTGCCTGTGTAGTTTTCCCTGCGCCCTCTCCGCCTTCCAAACTTATGAAAACACCCGGCTTTGACATATGGCCTAACCCCGAACGAGATTCACAAAGGCACCCATCACACGTGAGAAAGCCGATCGCCTCTCAACATCTTCTGCGGCGAATAAAGGAATACGACGTAAATCGCGACCGGGTTCCGATATGAGTAATTCAGCTATCTTATCGCCTTTTGTAATGGGGGCAGCAGCCGAGCCCTCATATGATATTTGCGTTTTTAAGCCTTTACGGCTTTCGCGGTGCAGACCTGCTTTAACATCAGAACCCACAACCGCTTTCACGGTTTCGCTTTTACCCATAAAGACGGGTACACTCGCCACCTCGTCACCAGCAGCGTAAAGTTCATAGACTTTAAACTGATCAAATGCAGCCCGCATCAGGCGTAAGCTTTCATCACGCCGGGCAGATTTACTCCCAAGGCCATTGAGCACAACAATCCTGCGCCGATCGCCCAATTTTGCAGAGGCCACCAATCCATAGCCAGATATTTCCGTATGCCCTGTCTTAAGTCCGTCAGCACCTGTAAAACGTCCCAAAAGCGGGTTTCTATTGTCTTGTTTAATACCATTCCATGTAAAGCTGGGTTCGCTATAAATCGCGTAATATTCCGGATGTTCCTTAATAGTGTGATGGGCGAGCCGCGCTAAGTCCAATGTGCTGATTTTATGTTCCTCATCCGGCCAGCCTGTTGCATTCGTGAAGTTAGCCGAAGTTAGCCCCAATTCTTCTGCCCTTATATTCATAAGGTCGGCAAAGGCGGCTTCACTACCCGCAATGGATTCCGCCAAGACTATACAGGCATCATTGCCAGATTGAACAATAACACCTCTGAGCAAATCCTCGACACCGGCCTTTGATTTCACCTTTAGGAACATTGTCGAGGAACCCGATTTTACACCGCCACGACGCCACGCCTCCTCGCTTACCGTAAATTCTGTATCCTTGGACAGACGGCCATCCTTTAAACGCTCAAAGATCATCTGCGCTGTCATGATTTTTGTCATAGATGCAGGGGCTGTGGGTGTTTGTGCGTTCTTTTCATACAGAACCAAGCCTGTCTCATAATCCAGAATAGCCACATGGGGCGCTGGCGTTTCAAAATTCGGGAGATTTTGCGACGTCTGGGCCGTAGCCGTCAGCGGGAACATTAACGCCAAGCCTAACATGACATGATATGCAGATTTCAATTGCGCATATCCCGTAAAGGGCTTTGCACTTGCTTTAAAAATAAGAGGCAAAACAACTCCTGTAGAATCAAGTAAGACACCCGAGGGTGCCTTGCTAAATTCTCACAGCTTACACAAAAGGTAAACCCCTCCTGATAATTACCCCAACATTATCAAGAGGGGTTCATCAGCCATCAGACTGACTTGCGCCCACCTTTGCGCCCCTAAACCTTCGTCGATCTGCGAACAAACTGGGAAGGCCAGATGCGCCCCAAACTTTATTTTATTATTTCTCTCTTATTGACGGCGGGAATAAACCTTGGTTCTGATACAACTCTCACTTCTGAGCGGGTTGTGGCCATATGCACAGGACCTTTAATCGTGAGTGTAACTGTCCCGTCATCTGGCAGTGGCGGAATGTCTTGAGGATTTACCGGCGCTGGCATAGCCGCTTGTGGACGCGGCGCAGGAGTATATTCAGGCGCGGGTGTATATTCTTGAGTTTGCGGCCTCGTTGGCATTTCAGCTACAGGCGGAATATATGGCATTTGTTCACCTGTTTCTGCCGTATCGCCATAGGCTTCACGTAAAGGTCGGTATTCCGATCTCGGTGTAACTGGCGTAGCGCGCTGCGGAGTTTGCGCAATCGGTGCGTTCTGAACTTGTGGAGCAGGCGCAACTTCAGGCACTGGCGTTACAGCTTGCGGCGCAGATGGCTGCACATTTTTGAACATTTTGTGCGCGGGTGGGGCTTCGGCAGGCCCTGCATATTGTACGCGTACACGTCCAAGACCGTGTTCCATCGTCCCGAGAAGACGAGCTGTCGCTTCTGAAAGGTCAATAATACGATCTCCAATAAACGGCCCGCGGTCATTCAGACGTACAGTCAGAACTTTTCCGGTTTCAAGATTAGTGACACGCACCCAGCTATTTAGCGGTAATGTTTTATGCGCAGCCGTTATATCGTTCTTATCAAACACCTCGCCTGTCGCTGTTGGCTTACCGTGAAATTTGTCGCCATACCAAGAGGCTGTTCCAATAACGTCATAATCTGGATCATGTTTCGGCGTATATGACTTCCCTAATACCGTGTAACGCTTACCGACTTTCTGGTGCTTATAATGGGTGCGATCTATTGCTGAGGCATCAAAATTATCAGCAGGTCTTTCGATATGACGGGGCGCTGGCAAAGGCGCCGGTGCGGCGGGTACAGGCGCTGAACTATATGGTGTTGATTGCGGATAAGACGGCGTATGCGGCGTTGTGGAAACACTGCGCGGTAGCTCCTGTAGAGGAGCAGAGGCTTGTCTGACATGTTGCTGGTCTAGCTTATATGTAATTGGCGCGGCTTGCACTGTTTTTGGCGCGCTAGTAGTTGCACAAGCGCCTAATCCCAGCACTCCAATTATAACAGCGCATAACCCCAGATTTTGACGTCGTATACCAGACGGTTTTCTAAACATTCTCATCACCTTTATAGCGAACCAAAGTGGCTCAATTCCCAATCCCGTTTGCCATCTTAAAGCGGCTTTTCACGTTCAATAATTGGTAACCTAAACGATTAAGTTTAAGTCGAAGTTAGAAGACAGGCTTAACGGACAATTTTTTTTCAGGGTTTACAGAAGGTAAATTTGAAAGCGGCTTTAGAGTGAAACATATTTATATATGTGAATAAGCGAAAAATTCTCTAAAAGGCCTTGATAGGCTCCGCAAATGTCGCTAATCCCCCAATTGCTCAACACAGCACCCCAAAGGGCGGGTGGCAGAGTGGTTGAATGCACCGGTCTTGAAAACCGGCATGGGTGCAA
>CAZNCJ010000056.1:0-15514 GCA_964571595.1 uncultured Caulobacterales bacterium
GTATGAGCGGGATTTTAACTCTGACCATGAGATTGTCAGACTGTCCCAGTTCAATTTCTATAGGTTCGCCAGGACGATAATTTGCTTTTTTATTCTCAGTAACACTGATCTTATAAGACTGCGCTGACAGATCGTCGAAAGCAAATTGACCAAAACTGGTGGTATGAGCTTTTACGCCCTCGCCTTCACCAGAGCTGGCATCTAGCTTTAGTGTTACACCGTCAACGCGTTCTTCGCCCGTCGTAAACTCGCCGTCGCCATTACTATCGATAAAGGTAAAGCCTCTAATCTGTCCGCGCTGCACAATCGGTACGGAAATATCTGTAATCTGCCCGTCAACAATCGAAACACGGCCGACAAAATCATCCGGCATAGCAAAGCCAAGAGGCAGGCTTTCATTATCAATCATAATCTCATGCACACCCTCTTTTATATTTTGTATTGTGAAGGCACCGGCTTTGGCGCTGCGAAGGGCAAGACCTGTCCCGCGAACTTGAATAAGAGCGCGTGTTACACCGGGTTCGGCGTCTTGTTTGACGCCGTCACGATTTTCATCAAGAAAAACACGCCCTTTTAGAATGCCGCGTCCGTCTTCTGTGGCTTTATATTTACGACTTTCATTAAACTCGAGGCGCCCGTCCAACTGTAGCCCAATACGCTGATTGCCGCGCAAATCATTACGATAAGCCAAACCGAGTGACATATTCCGGCCAAGAGGCACACGGCGACCTAGCGTCATAGACAAGAATTTGTCTGTACGCGACCCAAATACGCCGCCAGTAGATTGCAACACACCCAGACTGGCTTGCAAATATGTCTTCTTACCGAGAAGCTCACCAGAGTTGAAATTAGCAACGACACCGCCGCGCAAGCTTGTATTATTATTGTTTAAGCTCGCTGTCGCGGAAGGTGTTATGTTCACCCGCGCTCGCTTGGGCAGAGGCACATTATAACTACGCGACGTAACTGTAACGCTGGCATTATCAAAGCGAGGCCCGTCTGCAAGTCGAGATTTTTCATATTGGGCCTGAACATTAAAATGCTCAAAGTCGCGAGATGCGCGAATACCGTAACGCCAACTATTTTCCGTCAAATCCTGGCTGGGTATATCTTGAGACTCAATATTTGTGAGAGGATCATTTGTATTGATATTAATAATATCTGACGGGCCTATGATAGGATCAGCGATACGCCGTGTCAGATGAGACTGTGACGCGCTCAGAGATAAATTTACGCCTGTATTTTTAATTGAGGTGCTAAAATTTGCGCCGTAGGTGACAAGATCTTGTCCGCTCTCAGTGCCTGTCACTAAGCCTGAGCGACGGACTTGCGCGCGTGCAGACACTGCTGGGCGTTCTAAGAACCCGTAATCCTTGCGCGGCGAAAACCTCACGGCGGCGCCGATAAGGGCTTCATCCGATCCTCTCTGACGTGTGTCTGGTTCAAATTCGTCTTCCGCGACGAGTTCATTATCATCAGTTAAAAGCGCAGCCGCTTCCTCGATTTGTTCCTCAACATCCAAATCAGTTCTTAAAAATTCTGCGCCCGTATATTCAACAACACCGTCAAGCGTGATATTGTCATTAACATCGTAACGCGCATTTCCTGAAAAAGCGATATCAACAGCGCTTTCGCGTGCGGGGCCATTAAACACGCCGATATCTCCACGCGCATCCCATTGTAATTTCTTACCGCGTTTACGACCAAGGCGTCCACTAATCGCGGAGAGAACCGCGACTTGATCATCATTTAATGTATCGACATTAAACGCAGCCCCGGCTTCCCATCCGTCAACACTGGCAAAACGCGCCCCGCCTGCCACACCGCCAAAATCAAAGCGTGTCTGGTCATCTGATATTCGTCTGGCGCCATTAACGGGTTGGCCGACTGCGGCTGCCCAGCGGCCTTTCTCGGTTTCTTTGACAGCCGAGACACCCCGAATACGGCGAATGCCGACCCCGTCTAGTTCACGGAAGTCGGCAGAATAATCCCCAACCGAGCCAGTAATCCCGTTGAGGTGGGCAAAATCAACGCTTAACCAGCTAGGTTCAAGCTCTTTTGGATTTGTCGGCAAGTCTGGGACTTCATAACGCAATCTCCCATTTATTTTGCCGGCCCTGAACTGTGCCTCGACTTGATTAAGACTGTCAGGCCCTAAGTGAAAACTCAGAGTTTCCGGGGTAAAAGGCGTATCGCCAGCGATTTCTTCAACATCGCCAAAAGGTTTGATAATGTCCTTCAATCGGCGGTCGAGGCGAATATCAATACGATTTGACCCGCCATTCACTTCGACATGCGTCCCCGTAAGGGCTTCCAAGGCGCTGACGGGTAAAAGCAGATTGATATCATCAATATAGGTAACATCTTTGGCGATACCATATGGGCGGTCACGCAGCTTTATCAATCCAGTGTCCAGATTGAAGCTAAAGACAGCACTATCTTGGGCGCGCCTTACTCTAATCTCATTTGTACCGTCCAGCACTGTAACGTCATGGCCCAGTTCTTCAGCAATTGGCAACAAGGGTAAAAGCAGGACGGAACCGACTGATTTGGGCGCAGGGTTTAGATTGACGAGTGATATATCGTTTACAAAAATCTCAAAACCCGTGGCGACGCGCAAACGGGGATCAAGTTCAAAATCAAATTGATTGCTATCACTATCAAATTTCCCAGCAGCCCCGGACAGGACTGCAATCGCATTGGGCGTAAGTAAGAAGCGCCCTTCTCTGACCTCACCAAAATGCTTGAGCTTACCCAGAGCTTTACCATTGGCTTTGACGATACCTGTATCGGTGTAAAGTTCCATGACTGCATTGTCTTGTGAGCGCCGCACAATCAAAGCCTTTAGTTCGCTGTCATATTCGAAATCATTATTGAGCGCATCGAATATTGGAATAGCGTTGACGTATAACGCCCCGTCTTCGCTGCGGTGAACCTCTGTACTCTCCAAGGTTTCACCATCCAGCGTGACTGTGATTGTCGCGTCTACTTCTGCAATGAGCGTCGTATTGATTATAATCTCTTCGACCGGCGGTATAGAGGCAGTTTTTTCAGTCTCTGAATCTGTCTTGGGCTCAGGCTTCGTGTCAGGATGCCCTTTAGCCTGATCAGCACTTGTAGCAGTTTTCGGTGTAACAGAAGAGGCTATAGAAACCGTCTTTACCGGAGTGCTTACAGTCTTCGGCGCAACAGGGCTTTCTGCAATAGAAGAGCTGGTGGATGAATTCACGGCAATAGGCGTGTGATTATCGTCAGCAGCCGCAAAGGATGAGAACAAGCTCATAAACACAATAAAAAAACTTGCAAAAACCAGTCTAAAGCCTTGAATTTGCTCATTTTTATCAATTTTTGTGGAGTATGAGCGCCCTAACACGGATCCAACTCCATACGACGACGGCAGGACGCATCTAGTTCACAGCTCTCAACGAGCTCGACTTGAACTAACGACCAACCACCCCGTACGGAGTTGTAGATATCTACGCTTATCGGTGTTGTCGCCATGTTAAATCTGAACTGCTGCTGCAGATCTATTTGGCGTGTACCGAGTTGCACTTTCTTTGAGAAAACCTCAGAAGCAATTGTATTTGCTTGATTTTTTGAGCTTTTTGGTGATTGCACCTCTAGGGGCAGTGCATGTTTGCACTCTCCTGCAATCCACCAGGCTTCATAAGCCTTCTGATCAATCATAAAAGCTGTGTCGCCATTTACGACATCCAGCACGAGTTTATCGCTTTGCGTCGTGGCTCTGCTTACACTTGATTGCGCATAACTCATAGCATACATGCAAAGCATGCATATCATTGCTAGAATTATACGATAAAAAACCATTTCTATATTTTACCAGTCACACCAAATTTGCGGTCTTTGCCGCTTAAGATGAAACTAACAGAAACGCGTTTATATCCCCTTAAAATGCCACATTTTGCTCTTAACCATAATAGCCAGAAATATCGCTAAAATGGCCTGTTTTTAAGGCTAAATATTAACGCGGATAATTATTTTGAGGACAAAGATTAAATAGTCCGTTTATTCCCATTCTATGGTGCCGGGCGGCTTGGAGGTAATATCATAAACGACACGGTTCACCCCCCTGACCTCATTTATGATGCGCGTGGCTGTTTCGCCGAGGAAATCATGGCTGTAAGGATAGTAATCAGCCGTCATACCGTCAGTTGATGTTACAGCTCTTAAGGCTAAAACATTCTCATAGGTGCGTCCATCACCCATAACGCCCACAGTTCGCACAGGTAATATTACTGCAAAAGCTTGCCATATCTCATTGTAAAGATTGTACTTTTTAATTTGATCGAGATATATGGCATCTGCTTCGCGTAAAATGTCCAATCTTTCCTTTGTAATCTCTCCGGGACAGCGAATTGCCAGTCCTGGCCCTGGAAAAGGGTGCCTTTCGACAAAATCTTTATGCAAACCAAGCTCTTGGCCGAGTTTTCTCACCTCATCCTTAAACAGTTCTCGCAAAGGTTCAACGAGGTCCATGTCCATACGCTCAGGTAATCCTCCAACATTATGGTGAGATTTGATCGTAACAGACGGGCCTCCGTCAAATGAGACTGATTCAATGACATCTGGATAAAGCGTGCCTTGGGCGAGAAATTTCGCCCCGCCCGCCTTCTTGGCTTCACGTTCAAAAATATCGATGAAAGTCCCGCCAATAATTTTGCGTTTCCGCTCAGGATCAGACACACCTTGGAGCAAATTTAAAAATTCATCGCCAGCGTCAACGTGAATAAGGTTCATGTCATAATGTTTGGAAAATAGCGAAACGACTTGTTCGCTCTCCCCTTTACGCATCATACCCGTATCGACATAAACACAGGTAAGTTGATCGCCAATGGCTTGGTGAATGAGCACGGCGGCGACCGAGCTATCAACGCCGCCAGATAACCCGCAAATAACTTTCCCGTCGCCCACTTGCTTTTGAATAGCTGCAATGGCTTCATCCTTGAAAGCCGCCATTGACCAATCCCCTTTAAAGCCCGCGATTTTATGTGTGAAGTTTTTAAGGATTTTTGCCCCGTTGACAGTATGGACGACTTCGGGATGAAATTGTACACCGTAAAAATCTCGCCCCGTATCTGCTATCGCGGCATAAGGGGCATTGCCTGAACGGCCAATAATTTCAAATCCGTCAGGAATTTTATTGACACGGTCACCGTGAGACATCCACACACGCTCGGTTTTCTCGAGCCCGTTAAACAAGATGTTACTTCCAAGGATTTCGAGATCAGCGCGGCCAAATTCTCGCTCATCTGAACTTTCCACAGATCCGCCAAGCTGCGCGCACATTGTTTGTTGCCCGTAACATATGCCCAAAACAGGTACGCCCAAGCTCCAAACAGCCTCATCCGCGCGCGGTGTATCCTTGCCTGTCACGCTATTTGGCCCGCCTGATAGGATAATGGCCTTTGGGTTATAGGCTTTTAACATGGCGGCATCGACACGGTTAAATGGATGCACCTCGGAATACACACCGGACTCTCTGACGCGGCGCGCGATTAATTTCGTAACTTGGGAGCCAAAATCAATAATCAATAATTGTTCATGCGCGCTCATTTTGCTTTCTCCATCACGGCAAAAAAGAAGCCATCTGTTTGTGTTGCTGCTGGCGTGAGGGTTAATGTGCACCCGTCCTCAGACCAAGGCTTAGGACCATCAACGCCAAATTTTTCTTCCCAAACCTCACCGGCCGATAAAAGTGTGAAATCTGGATTGTTTTCTAGAAACCCGTAGACTTGTCCTTCATTTTCTTCTGCCAGCATTGAACAGGTGACATAGAATAACAGCCCTCCAGGACGTACAAAGTCCTTTGCCTGTCGCAATACGGTTTCTTGCTCTTTATTACGTAACTCAAGTGCGTCTTCACTCAGGCGCCATTTCGCATCAGGTTTGCGGCGCCATGTCCCTACACCCGTGCAAGGCGCGTCGATGAGTACACGGTCCATCTTGCCTTTTAAGTCTTTCATGTTTTTCAGTGGTGGCTGACGGACATCCACAATCTCAACCCCTGCCCTTTGGGCGCGTTGATAAAGCGGCGCCAGACGTCGTTTATCAATATCAAAGGCATAGATTTGCCCTTGATTATCCATCTCACCGGCCAAAGCCAGAGATTTGCCACCGCCTCCCGCACAAAAATCCATGACTTTTTCACCTGCTTTAGCATCAACCAATAAGCTAACAAGTTGAGAGCCCTCATCCTGAATTTCTACCCGCCCCGTCTGGTAGGCTTCTTCGATTTGTATATTTGGAAGTCGGCCATTCCCCTTAAGGCTTTTAATCCGTAATCCTATAGGCGATATGGCACATGGTTTTACGCCGTGATCCCGCAGGGCTTTTTCCGCGCTCGCCAAATCTGCGCGTACCTTATTGACCCGAATATCGAGCGGCGGGCGTTGCGTTAAAGCTTGCCCTTCTGCAATGGCGTCTTCGCCAAAATTATTCTCAAAAGCTGGCCACAGCCATTCGGGGACATCTGCCTGCACCCAAGGCGGAGCATCATCCAATTTGATCGCGCCGTTTAAATTGGCGACTTCTTGATCGCTTAAAGCCTCTGGCGCGTGCTTATCCTCTTTAAAAGCAAAAATGAGGCTATCCGGCGTTTCCTCACCTGAAAACACTGCCGCACCCATGGCTAATGCTCTGGGCGTATCAGCTCCCATTCTAAAGGCGATAGAGTTTTTACGGCGTAAGGCGTCATGGACGTAATTGCCGATGGCAGAGCGGTCTTTAGAGCCTGCAAAGCGGTGTGCCTTACCCCAATCCCGAAGGGCCATTGACGCAGGCGTTTTGCGCTCGAGAATATCCTCTAAAACTTCTGCAGCGGCCTGGATACGTCCCCCCAATCTCATAAAGCTTGCCCTATCAGACACGTAGAAGATTGACGGTTTTGATCAATTTGAAGACCCGTCGTGATAAACATCACTAGCTCGGCCTTGAATAATTAGGAGATTCGCGTGCGATTGTGACGTCATGCACATGGCTTTCGCGCAGGCCAGCATTGGTAATCCGTATAAACTCTGCGCGTTTATGTAAGTCTTTTATCGTCTTTGAGCCTGTATACCCCATAGCGGCTCGCACACCGCCAACAAGTTGATGCAAGATAGGCTCTACCGGGCCTTTATAGGCGACACGGCCTTCAACGCCTTCGGGCACAAGCTTCATGGAGTTTGAGACTTCTTTTTGGAAGTAGCGATCAGCCGAGCCGCGCGCCATGGCCGACACAGATCCCATACCGCGGTATGACTTATATGACCGACCTTGGAACAAGAACACCTCGCCCGGTGTTTCTTCCGCACCCGCCAGCATGGAACCAACCATGCAACTCTCAGCCCCAGCGGCTAAGGCCTTAGCCATGTCACCAGAATATTTTATCCCGCCATCAGCAATTACTGGCACTCCAGCTTTATGCGCCACGGAACAGGCATCCATAATCGCGGTTAATTGCGGCACGCCAATACCTGCTACAATGCGCGTAGTGCAGATTGAGCCCGGCCCGATACCCACTTTTATAGCATCCGCTCCGGCATCTATAAGCGCTTTTGCAGCATTTGCGGTTGCGATATTACCCGCTATGATTTGCGTGCTGCCGAGTTCTTTCTTTAATTTTTTAACCTGCTCAATCACCATATTATTGTGACCATGCGCGGTATCTATTACAACCGCATCAACACCGGCATCCACAAGCGCCATAGCGCGCTCATAACCAGCTGGCCCGACTGTGGAGGCTGCTGCGACGCGCAGACGCCCCTGACCATCCTTACAAGCATTGGGATAGCTCTCGGCTTTGTCCATATCCTTGACGGTTATAAGTCCCACACAGCGATATTTATCGTCAACAACAAGCAGGCGTTCTATGCGGTGCTCATGTAACAATGCTCGCGCTTGTTTTTCTGTCGCGCCGACTTTTACCGTGACAAGGTTTGTTGTCATCAATTTAGAGACACGCTCATTTGGGTCAGTCGCAAATCTCACATCGCGATTGGTCACAATGCCGACAAGTTTGCCGTCATCTTCAACCACTGGAATGCCAGAAATATTATATTTGTCAGCAAGGGCTTTAAGTTCTGCGCGGGTTGCACTTGGCCCAATAGTCACAGGGTTGACGACCATGCCAGATTCGTAACGCTTCACTTTGCGAACTTCTTCGGCTTGTTCCTCATCACTCATATTACGGTGAATAACGCCAATACCACCCGTTTGAGCCATGACAATCGCCAGATTAGCTTCTGTAACCGTATCCATGGCCGCAGACACAAGCGGTACATTAATCGTAATATCGCGGGTAAACCGTGTCTTTATATCCGCATTAGCGGGTAATATGTCAGACGCGCGGGGCTGCAAAAGCACGTCATCGAAGGTTAGGCCTTCTCGAATCTCCATTGGAGTCTCCTACTTTTGCAAGCGGGGGTTATCAGTAAACGCGAAAAGGTGCAAAGAGAAAATGTATTCCAATGTGCTTTTCTATCCCTTTGAGGGCAAATAATGCTAGATGTGTTACATTAGTGTCTCATAGGCATTGTTATCGGGGCCAGCAGGACGGGAGATGGACGTGCTATATTCCAAAATTATGTCAATATGGGGTACAGATGGGCATGCAAAAACAGTGTATTGGCCATTCAGACAGGGAACGTGTCGTTCTTTCATCGCTTACGCTTTCACTATAGCAACAATATCCGCCTGTTCGGATGCGTATAATCCTGAAATTATCGTATCATCGGAAATTTCTAATGCCGTTAAAAATTGCGCGGTAGAGCTCATTGTCTTGGGTGCGTCACAAGACGCTGGCACACCCCAAATTGGCAACTCAGACGATCCTGCTTGGCGTAACCCAGAATTAAAAGCCTATGCCACTTCAATCGCCGTAGTAGATCATAAAAATGAAAAGCGTTACTTGTTTGAAGCCACGCCAGATATGCGCGAGCAATTACACCTACTCGACAATATTGCACCGACGCAAGACGCCCCCAGTCGTCTGGGTCTTGCGGGTATATTTCTGACCCATGCTCATATTGGCCATTATGCGGGACTTATATTTGTAGGTCACGAATCTGCGGGGACGAACTCCCTGCCCGTTTACGCAATGCCGCATATGGCTAATTATCTGAAATCAAACGGACCTTGGAGCCAGTTAGTCGATTTTGAGAACATTCATATTGCGCCATTGCAAAACAGAAGGTCGGTTCCACTCACCTCAGAGATAACTGTTACCCCCTATCAAGTCCCGCATAGGGACGAATATTCTGAGACTGTGGGATATATCATCAAGACTACAAGCAAGTCTGCCCTCTTCTTACCTGATATAGATGAATGGGACCGTTGGCTTGTTGAGCATGACATTAATATTGACGAGATGATCAAGAATGTGGACTACGCCTTTATAGACGCCACATTTTATGATGATCATGAGTTACCCGGACGCGATATGAGCGCCATACCACACCCAAGAGTATCAGATTCGGTGGTACGATTTACACAAAATATTCCCGAGCATAAGTCCAAAGTGCATTTTATCCACGTAAACCAAACTAACCCTATCCGTTATAGAGATAGTCCGCTCAGTTTGGAGGTTGTAAATAACGGGTTTAATATTGCCCGTCGTGGCGATCGGCACTGCATGAAAAGCATTTAAAAACAAAAACTTGAAGCTATCTTTTAAAGCCCTTAGCCACAAGATACATTTCAGGACTGCCGGCTCTCGAAGATTTCGGCTTAGCATGACGGACGGTTTTAAACCGCTTCTTTAAAGTTTCCAGCAATCGTCCTTCTGCCCCGCCCTGAAAGACCTTGGTTATAAAATGTCCATTTGGAGCTAAGACATCTATGGCAAATTCTGCAGCTGCCTCTACGAGTGCAACAGTGCGCAAATGATCCGTCTTGCGGTGCCCCGTTGTATTAGCCGCCAGATCGGACATAACAAGATTGGGACTTGAGTTAAGATAGGCCTTGATAGCTTTGGGTGCCTCATCATCCATAAAGTCCATTTCAATAAGGTCAGAACCTGCGACCATCTCTACAGGAAGTATGTCTATGCCCACGACACGCCCTGCTCCGCGCTCTAGGGCGACTTGCACCCACCCGCCGGGGGCGCATCCCAGATCCACTATAATATCGCCAGGTTTAATAAGGTTAAACTTCTCATCTAACTCACCCAGTTTAAAGGCCGCACGAGAGCGATACCCCATTGCCTTGGCCTTAAAGACGTAAGGGTCATTTATTTGTCGCTCTAGCCATAATTTTGAAGATAGCTTACGCCCCTTGGCTGTCTTGACTTTATGGGTCATCATGCGCGCGGCGTCTTCGCCCGATATTTTTTTCGTTACGCGGCCACGTTTAGCCTCGCTCGGCTTACCTCCGCTCATACGTTGGCGTTTAGGTGACGTATCACTCTTTGGGGTTTTTCGAGGCCCATTACCTTTTGGTTTATGAGACGCCTTATCCTTACTCATTGGCGTCCTGCCCTTCAGTATTTATTTCAGGGGTAGATGTTTTTTTGTTTTGTTGCTCTTTTTCAAATTCAAAATTGAATTTCCGGCTTTGCTGCATCATTCCCATTAGCATGCCTTCGCGCAGTCCCCTGTCAGCAACGCGAATGTTTTCAGAAGGCCACATTTCGCATACAACATCCATAATGGCGCAGCCTGCAACCAATAGTGAGGCTCTATCAGTGCCTATACTTGGCTCTTTCGCGCGTTCTTCCGTAGATATCAGGCTCATTTTCCGTGCAATATCAACGGCGGTTTCTCTCTTTATCCAAAGCCCGTCAATGCGGTCGCGCTGATAAAAAGGTAGTTTTAAATGCACGGCAGCTAAAGACGTGATTGTTCCGGACGTGCCAATTAAGTGGCCCTTGCCCATTTTAAAAGCCTTGGTAAATCTGTTCATGCATCCGGAATGGGCGATCGCATCTTTTACCGCTTTCTTCATATCATTATAACGGGCCTCAAGATCGGGACCTTCTGGAACCTGCTCAGATAAAGTTACGACCCCTAAAGGCAATGAGGCCCATGCGCTGATAGGCGGGCGGTGAATGCGAAAGCTCTTATCTTTATCTTTAAGGGAGCCCCGTAAGCGCCTAATGTCTACCCAACTTAATTCTGTTGATCCGCCGCCAATATCAATAACCAAGGCAACATCCTTAGAGAGATCGATTATATTTAGACAGCCCATCACGGAAAGACGGGCCTCGACACGTGCTGAAATCAATTCCAGATTAAGCCCTGTTTCAGATTTAACACGCCCCAGAAACTCTTTACCATTACTCGCTTGTCGACAAGCTTGTGTTGCGACACATCTCCAGCGTTTGACGCGCTTTTGACCCATTTTTTTAGAACATTGAATGATGGCTTCAATCGCAGCCGTCATGCTTTCTTCGGATAAGCGCCCTGTACTAGACAGGCCCGAACCAAGCCTGACAACCTTAGAAAAGGAGTCTACGACATAAAAACCCTGTTTTGCAGGTCGCGCAATAAGCAGCCTGCAATTATTCGTCCCTAAATCTAGGGCGGCATATGTATCCGGTTTACGCCTAGATCTTTCACGCGTTTTACGTGGTTTAGACCTAGTCGCTCGTTTTGAACCGGCCTCCTCTAAAGACTGATTCTCAACCCCGGACGCCAATTCATCCGGCATAGCACTACTTTCCGACGTGGTCGCAATATTGCGCCGCATACGTCTATTCCCGCTAACGATACCTAAAAAATAGATCAGTGCAAAAGGAAAATAGATAAATATCTAAAATATAATTAAATAATTATTTGGCCTTAGAGACCCTAGTGCATATCAATATGGTCAGAAAACTGGCTGTAATCTGGCTCTGGTTCCAAGGCTTCCATGGCTTCATGTTGTGATAAAAATATTTCACCCGTTAGCTCCTCAATCAGATTTGACCGGTAAAGTCGTTCTTTAACCCGGCTTTGCATATCAGAAAAATGAAGATTGATAGCCGCACTGCGCAGACGTTTATTGATCTCAAAGAAACTGGACAAAGCACTCGCATCAATATGATTTACAGCTGTGCACATAAGGATAAGGTCTGTCATTTCCGGGCTCTCTGAAACGAGCGTCGCAATGTGATCTTCCAGATAACGGGCATTAGCGAAATATAAACTCTCATCAATACGTAGTGTTTTGACCTTCTCATGAGTTTCCACGTTAAATCTGACCGCATCACGGTAATGCTGCGTCCCGGGGAAACGCCCAACGAGGACTATATGGGGTTTTAATGTGGAGCGTATATGTAGTGCCATAGCCAGAACTACGCCCACCAAAACGCCCCACTGAACGCCTAGGAGCAAGACTGCGAATAAAGTCGCAATAGCCGTGATGCCGTCCGCGCGTGAATAGCGATAAGTCCGCAATAAGCCTTTGAAATCAAATAAGCTAAAACAGGCCACGATGATCAAAGCCGCAAGAACCGCAAGTGGCAGATATTCAAGTATTGGCGTGAAAAACACAGCCGTCAGCGCCATGAAGCTCGCGACTAAAACACCCACAAAGGGTGTTCGCCCGCCTGCCGTAAAGTTTACAGCTGATCTCGACATGCTGCCATTAATGGGATAGCCGCCTGTCAGGCCTGCTACAATATTAGAGGCGCCAAGGCCGAGCAGTTCTTTATCAGAATCTATGCGCTCGCGGGCTCTGGAGGCCAGTTTTTGCGCCGTGGAGGTGCTGTCGACAAAGGCCACAATCGCAATCACAATCGCTGGAAAGATAAGCTCTTCAAACTGCGCAAGGCTAAGCATGGGAAAGGTAAGCGGGGGCATGCCTGCAGGCACTTCACCAACAACGCGCACGCCGTACTGACCTGCAAAATCTAATCTTTGGCTGATTAAAATATAGATCGCTATCACGACAATAGGTGCCATGCGCGAGATAAGCCGCGCATTCCGGCTGCGCACACGTAGCTTAACCAGTAATAAGGCGAGATATTTTTGTAACACCCACAATATAGCGATAGCCGAAAGACCGATAGCCAAGGCCGTTTTATTAGTATCCACTATTTTTTCGCTAAGGTCATGCCAAAGGGCTAATACTGTTCCGCCATCTGCTGTCACCCCAAAAATATGTTTTAACTGACTAAAGACAATCAATATGGCTGCACCTGTAATATAGGCCGAGACCACAGGGCGAGACACAAAATTCATCACAAATCCGGTGCGGAGCAATCCTCCAATTAATAAAACCACACCCGTCATTAGCGCCAGAGCGGCTGCGCTAACCAGTCTAATCTCGGCTGGCAATGTAACAATTATAGCCGCTGTCATTAAGGAAATGATGGCCGTAGGCCCGACATTCAAGTAATTTGAGGAGCCAAATAAAGCATATGTCACAACCGGGAAAATAGAGACGTAAATACCCACTTGTGGTGGCAAACCAGCCAGTAAGGCATAAGCCAAAGATTGCGGCACCAACAATATAGTGACGATGATGGCAGCAAGCAGGTCGTCACTAAAAGTGATTTTGTTATAACCGCGTACCCACCCCCATTGTTTTAACAGGCTTGACTTAATGCCAGACGCTTTGTTTTCGTCTATATTCTTTGATTTGGCATTGGACATGATGTGTACATGTCAGGATTCAGACTAATTATCAATATTCGGTATTTTGAACTCTTAGTTTTTGCAGTTTTCCAGCGAAGCGAGGTAGTTTGTAAGCGGTGCGCGGATTTGCTCAAGTTGATAACCTGCCTTTTGCGCAGCCTCCAAAACCCCATCAACTCCCAATTTATCGACATGGGCAAAACACCATAGAGCCGTTGAGCGTGTCCCGCTTGCACAATGGGCAACAATAGGACGCGGAGCATTCTCATAGGCATTTCGACTCGCCTCGATTATTCCCTGACTAATGCCGCCAGCCATAGGGATATGAAAATAATCAACACTGCAATTATAGGCCGTTTCTTCCATAGTCTCGGAGAGTGGTTGAAGCGGCACTTCCATATCGGGACGATTATTGATAAAGGTCATCACCCCTTGCTCGGCCAAGGCCTGCATTTGGGCCGGGAGTATTTGTCCCGTTACAAACACATCTCCTGGCAGTTCTTTCACGCGCGACCTAACATAGTCTTCGCCTGTGCAATAATAGCCTCAGTCGTAATACCAAAATGTTCAAACAAGGCAGCACCGGGGGCAGAGGCCCCAAAGCTGTTCATACCCACGAAGCCACCATCTCGACCAATCAGCCCGTCCCAGCCTTGGCGTATGCCGGCTTCAATGGCTATTTTAGGCAAGTCTTTTCCCGTAACAGAGCGAATATATTTTTCGTCCTGCTCTAAAAAAAGGTCCAAACAAGGTACAGAAACAACCCGCGCCGAAATCCCGTCTTTTGCCAGCGCCTTATGCGCCTCAACGGCTAATTGCACTTCTGATCCTGAGGCCATGAGTACAATATCATCCGCCCCGGCTCCGGGGATGAGGACATAAGCCCCGCGCTCACACATATTTTTTGAGACATTATCTCTCAAGGGCGGCAATCCTTGTCGCGTTAAGGCCAGTAAAGACGGCGCTGAATGGCGCTGAACGGATAGCTCCCAACATTCCGCTGTCTCAACCGCATCGGCAGGACGGTAAACATGCAGGTCTGGGATAGCCCGTAAACTCGCAACATGTTCAACGGGTTGATGTGTTGGCCCGTCTTCACCCACGCCAATACTGTCATGTGTCATCACATAAATGACACGCGTTCCCATAAGGGCTGATAAACGGATTGATGGGCGGCAATAATCGGCAAAGACCAAGAACGTCCCTGCATAGGGCAATATACCGCCATGCAAGGCCATACCGTTCATGGTCGCGGCCATAACGTGCTCTCGCACGCCGTAATTTATATAACGACCGCCATAATTACCCGCCTGTATTTCTGATGAGGTCGCCTCAGTGCGTGTTTTGTTAGAGCCTTCAAGATCTGCGGAGCCTGACATCATGTCAGTGAGGAATTCCGTTAAGACTGTGAGTGCGTTTTTCGAGGCGACGCGTGTTGCAATTTTGGGCGGTTCAGCAACGAGGCTCTCTTTATAGGCCTGGAATTTCTCTTTCCAGCCTTCATTCAATGTGCCTTTGATTGCGCGGTTGAAATCATCAGCATTTGCATGATCCTTAAGGCGCGCTTTCCAAGCTTTGTTTTCCCGACGTCCTTTGCGTCCGGGTCGCGCCCATAATTTATAGACATGCTCTGGGACTTCAAACGGTCCATGATGCCAACCCAAAGCTTTACGCGTATTAGCGATTTCTTCGTCGCCTAGCGGCGCACCGTGAACTTTCGACGTTCCGCCTTTATTCGGCGACCCCTTCCCGATGACCGTTTTACAGGCAATCAATGTAGGCTTATCTGATTTTTTCGCCTTGCGTAGCGCATTGCCAATTTTACGCGCATCATGTCCATCACAGCTTATGACATTCCAGCCGACAGCTTTAAACCGCGCAACTTGGTTCGTGCTATCAGAAATATCAACAGCCCCATCAATCGTGATATTATTATCATCCCAAAGCACGATTAATTT
>CAZNCJ010000057.1:0-15229 GCA_964571595.1 uncultured Caulobacterales bacterium
GAGTTTTACAATTGGTGGGGGAAACGTCTTAACCCAGATGATGGCTCCAAAGCCCTGCATCCCAATAGCGCAAACCGCGATATCGGAAATTTGCGAAAGCTATACCGAGAATATTGGCTCTATGAAGGCGATGAGAAACGGGACAATCCGTTTAATAACCTACGGTACTCCGACAATATCTATAAAGAAATACCTGTCTTTTCGGATGACTGGATTCTCAGTCGTGTCTTGAAAAAGGATGCTTTGCATTCATTAAATAGAGAAGCAACGCTATTGGTATATACTCTTATTGAGACGGGTTGTCGTCCGAGCGAGATTGCTAATATCCGAGCAGAGCATATTCAACTAGATGAAAAAGCACCATTTATTGAAATAAAACCGACTCAAGAACGGCAACTTAAATCAAGATCGGTAATGCGCGAAATTCCGCTTGTTGGCATATCGCTTCAAGCGATGAAACTATCGCCCAATGGGTTTCCAAGATATCGAGACAAGGGGAACTCCCTGTCAGTTTTACTTTTGAAGATTTTTCGCAAACAAGGGCTTTTCCCGTCCAAAGATCACAGGATTTATTCTTTCCGGCATTCGTTTGAAAAACGGATGTTGGAAGCGGGCCTGGATTACGACCTTAGATGCGCTTTAATGGGCCATAGTAATTCACGGCCGTCATATGGGGATGGTGGCTCTATGGAATATAGACGGAACGAGTTGTTGAAGATCGCGCATTCAGTTGATGCCGGATAATCGTATACAAATATGTATACAAAAGCACATTATTTGTGCTATCATGTCATTACGTCTTTAAAGGGGAAAATTTATGTCGGGTGCATCTGAGCGCGCATATGAAGAAATTCGAAACCGTCTATTGCGAGGCGAGTATGCCCCTGGGTCTAGGCTGAGTGAAAGTGAGCTCTCAGAGATTTGTGGTGTTAGCCGGACGCCTGTGCGCGAAGCCTTACGGCGACTTGCTCTGGAATATTTCGTGCGCATTGAACCTAATCGCGGTGCCTTTGTGATTGATTGGAGTCGTGAAGATATTATCGATATGTTCGAGATGAGATCTATGATGGAAGGTCTTGCTGCTCGCAAAGCTGCCGAGAGGGCTGCTCCTGAACAAATACTTGTTTTAGAAGGAATTGTTGACGGAATTGATGAGATTGCTCATGCAGCCAATAAAGATATGATGGCCGATTTTTTAGCCCTTAACCGTGAATTTCATGAAGTCGTTTTCGAGGCTTCAGGAAGTCCGCGCCTCACAGAAATTATATTGCGTTTTGTGGAGCAAGCTGTGGTGGTTAGGACCGCAGCCCAATTCACCCCGGAAGATATTTTACGCAGTAATCAGCACCATAAAGAGTTATTAAGTGCGATTCGGACGCGTAATGGCGTATTAGCAGAAAACATTATGCGCGTTCACATTCTAGCGGCGAGTAGTCGTTATCATGATGATTATATGCCCGGAGACCATAAAAATATGATCGCTGCCGAATAATTAGAGGCTAGACTCCTCCTCTCATATTGTATACAATTTTGTAATCAAAAGATAAAATTATAAGATATTGTATTCAATTTATCCATTTTATGACGAAAATACCCATTTTCGGGCAAATGCAGGGAGGCATTTATGGTCAAGTTCAACGCCATTCCAAATCAGCTAAATTCTTTAAAGTTTATATCTCTCACGACAGCTGCACTGGCGACGGTTATGTTATCGACGCCTGCGCATGCGCAATCAAGCGAGGCCAGTTTTGAAGACGAAGTTATCGTCACAGCCCGCCGCAAATCGGAGAGCTTGCAGGATGTACCGGGTTCTGTCACTGCGATCACCGCTGCGACTATAGAAAAAGCGGCCATTCAGCGCGCAGATGATTTTCTGCGATTGACCCCGGGGGTGACCTTGGTCAACACAGCTGAAGTGGGCGATACACAAGTTAATATTCGCGGTATTAACGGCGCACGGGATGCAGAAAATAGTTTTGCGTTTTTAATCGATGGCGTCCTTTATACAAACCCTGCGGCTTTCAACAGAGAATATACTGACCTACAACAAATCGAAGTTTTTAAAGGGCCACAAGGGGCGATTTATGGTCGTAATGCAGCGGCGGGCGCGATTATTGTCACCACGGATAAGCCTGATAATGACTACGGCGCGAATGTAACAGCCAGCTTTGCTGAAGATAATACTTTCCTTCTCAAAGGCGGTATTTCAGGTCCGCTTATTGAGGATCAATTATATTTTGGCCTCTCAGCTGATTTCCGAACAACAGACGGTTTTTTCAGAAATAGTTTCCAAAATGATGATCCGATCGTTGATGCTCTAAACAGTTTCAATTTTAATACGCGTTTAGTGTATGAGCCAAATGATGCGCTCAGTGTCGATATTAAAGCCCGATATGGTGAAGTAAATGCGAGTTCCATCGCGTTTAATTCCACCTTTAGCTTACCTGTTTTTGCTGAAATTACGGGAACCCCCTCAGCCGATCTGGATGTGAATGATCAAGAGTTTTTGTTCCAAGGCAATATTGTACCTGATAATGATCAAGAGGCTTTCGAGATTTCTGGAAAGTTTGATTATGACTTGGGCGCGACCACTCTGACAGGTTGGGCGCTTTATAGTGATATTAGTAATAATCTCATAGCAGACGGCACATCTGCCGCCTTTGGCTTTTTTGACAATGACCCTGCCTGTCAGCAAAGCGTGGCTGATTTTAACGCAGCTGGTTTTCCTTTGCCACCACCGACATTTTTCGGTGAAATACCCAATGGCGTGATTTTCGCGCCTAACGGCTCATTTTTGGGCGCTTTTACGCCCTCGACATGTGATGGCATCCAAGAGCAAGTACGTGATCAAACAGATTTCAGTGCCGAGCTTCGTTTGGCCTCAAATTCTAATGGCCCTCTCAGCTGGAGTGTAGGGGGGTATTTCCTCGATATTGACCGCCAAGTCGGTGTGTCATTGAACAGGGATAGTGGCAATGTGCCCATTCGCGGACTGTTTCAGGAAAGCGGGCCAAATCAAACCGTCTCGCTCTTATTTGATGATTTCGATAGTACTGTCCTCGCCGTTTTTGGGGAAGCCAGCTATGATGTGACCGATGACGTCGAATTATCAGTCGCCTTGCGTTTTGATTCAGAAGAACGTCAAGTCTCGAGCCTCGTACCCAATGATGTTACACAAGGCTTTATCGATTTGAATTTTGACGGTGTGTTTGATGATCCGCTTAATCCTGGCTTGTCCCCGATTGTTAATCCGGATGGTGTCATTGAAGACCAAGAAGAAACCTTCACGCAATTCCAGCCTAAGGTTTCTGGTTCTTGGGACATAAATGATAATACGACCTTATTTGCCAGCTGGGGCGTTGGATTTAAAGCGGGCGGCTTTAATAATTCAGGAAGTGCTGCGACCGTGAATATTTTCAATAATGCTCTGATTTCAGGCGGGGTTCCGGCTATTTCTGATATTGCGTTTAACGAGGTCATCGGGAGTGATTTACCCGTCATTCAAGATACATTTGGCGAGGAAACTTCAAGTGCGTTTGAAGTCGGTTTTAAAACGTCTTTTTGGGATAACCGTGTGAAACTTTCAGGTGCTGGCTATCTCACCAATGTCGATGATTTACAATTCTTCGAATTTTTTGTTGGGACATTTGGCTTGCTGCGCGTGGTTTCAAATGTTGACGAAGTTCGCATTATCGGATTTGAAATTGGTGCAGACGCGGCCATTACAGATGATCTAAACATCTATGGCGGGTTTAACTTCACTGATAGTGAAATCCAAGCCAATAGCTCCCGTCCAGATACTGTGGGTAATGAATCACCCCTCACGCCTGACTTCACAATTAATGGCGGCGGGGATTACACATTTAACTTAACGGATGAATTTGACTTGGTCTTACGGGCAGACGCACAAGTCACAGGCCCGACGAATTTTCAGACAGTACAATCAGGGGATCAAGCGACGATCTTTAATCCGCTATTTCAAGCAGGTGCTGGGTTTGGCGCACTTGGAACCGCTAATTTTGAAAATGCCGAGCGTGATACATTTTTCACGGTTGATTTGCGCGCCACTGTACAGAACGAGTATTGGGCTTTAAGCGTATTTGCTGATAATGTAACAGATGAAGCGATACTCGAAGAGGTTATTCCTGCCATTGAATTTGGAGGTAATTTCTTGGCCCCGGGCAGACAGCGTCGCTTTGGTGGAGAAGTTAGTTTTAAGTTCTAGGCTTACGATCAGAATGAATATAATAAATATCTGTGATCTGAATTTGGTCATATTTTAAATGCGCGAAGTCAAGCATATCGAAATTTTGGATGTGACGGCACGGGATGGCTTGCAAAACGAGTCTGTCATGTTTTCGACAGAGGAAAAGCTGCAACTGATTTCTCACGCTATAAATGCGGGCGCGCGACGGCTCGAAGTTGCGAGTTTTGCCCATCCGAAATATGTCCCGCAAATGGCTGATGCCGAGGCCGTTATTGCGGGTCTGCCAAACAGACCGGATGTAACTTTTATTGGCCTTGCAATGAATGAGCGCGGTGTAGACCGGGCCCTAAAGACCAATATAAATGAGGTGGGTTTGGTCGTTGTCGCGTCAGATACATTTGCGCAAAAGAACCAGAACCAGACCCGAGACAGCTCTGTTGAAATGGCATGCGCCATGATCGAAAAAGTAAAATCTTCGGGCCGACGTGTTAATGTAACTATCGCCGCTGCGTTGGGTTGCCCCTTTGAAGGCGAAGTGTCAATCGAGACAGTTGTAGATATGAGCCGCCGCTTGGTCGAAGCTGGCCCGGATGAAATTTCCTTGGCGGATACAATAGGTGTCGGTAATCCGTGGCACGTGAAGTCTTTGTTTTCCGAAGTGAAAAATCTATCGCCCGATATGGCTTTACGGGCGCATTTTCACAATACGCGTAATACGGGGCTGGCAAATATATACGCCGCGATAGAGGCGGGTGTGCATACGTTTGATGTCTCTATTGGCGGCATTGGGGGGTGTCCTTTTGCGCCGGCAGCAACGGGGAATGTACCTGCTGAGGATGTGGTCTATATGCTCGAGCGGCACGGGATAGAGACAGGCATGGAGTTAGACAAAATTGTGACCACGGCCCAGTGGCTAACCCAAAAGATAGGTAAACCTCTTCCTGGAATGGTCAGTCGCGCCGGTGGCTTTCCAAAGA
Source organism: uncultured Caulobacterales bacterium (assembly GCA_964571595.1). Lineage (GTDB taxonomy): Bacteria > Pseudomonadota > Alphaproteobacteria > Caulobacterales > Maricaulaceae > CALCKU01. Next base: position 5,185 of record CAZNCJ010000057.1, read on the forward strand.
AAATAAATCAAACAATATAATAATAGGAAAAACTATGAGCTATAGATTAGGTGTCGATGTCGGTGGAACCTTTACCGATCTTCTTTTATTTGACGATAAAACAGGGGCGTCTCATAAAACCAAAGTGCCTTCGACACCGGATGATCCATCACGCGCAGTCGTTGGCGGCACGCAAGATATTTGCGAAATTGCTGGGATAAAGCCTGATCAGATTGATTACTTTTTGCACGGCACAACCGTGGCTACAAATGCCATGCTTGAGGGCAAAGGCGCGCGCGTAGGTCTTATCGTTACGCAGGGCTATCGCCAGATTATGCAGATAGCGCGCTCTCTCGTTCCCGGAGGTCTTGCTGCCTGGATTATCTGGCCAAAGCCAGAGCCTTTGGCCGCGCTTGAAGATACGGTTGAAGTCTCGGGCCGCATGGATGCTCACGGTAAAGAAATCCGAAAAGTGGATAAGGCACAGGTTGAACGGGCTTTAAAAAAGCTCAAAAAACAAAAACCCGAAGCCATTACAATATGCCTGATGAATTCGTACACGAACGGGAAACATGAAAAACAAGTCGCCCGTATTGCCAAGAAAATTTTCCCTAAACTCACAATTTCAATCAGCCATGAAATATTGCCGGAAATGTTTGAATATGAGCGCACTCTAACGACTGTTGCAAATTCAGCGGTCCGTCCTGTTGTTGGCAATTATATCCGCAATCTGGAAACCGAACTACGTAAAATGGGTATGGAAGGCCAACTAAGCTTATTGCGCTCTGATGGCGGTTTAATGAGCGCGGCTAAATCGCAAACATCACCCGTGAACCTGCTTATGTCGGGTCCGGCGGGCGGGGTAACCGGCGCGCTTTGGGTGGCTAAATCAGCAGGCTATAAAAACATACTGACATTGGATGTGGGCGGAACGTCGACCGATGTTGCTTTGATCGAGAATTTTGAACCCCGCCTCGTGCGCAATACTTCGGTTGGTGATCTTGCTGTCAGAGCCTCTTCGCTTGATGTGAAAACTGTGGGGGCAGGGGGCGGATCAATTGCCCATGTGCCAGAGCTAACGGGAGCATTGCGCGTCGGCCCAGAAAGTGCGGGTGCAGTGCCCGGACCTGCTTGCTATTCTAAAGGGGGTGATCTGCCAACGGTCACAGATGCCAATGTCGTTTTGGGTTATCTCCCCGAAGAGCTGTTAGGCGGAGCATTTAAACTCGATCGTAAAGCTGCCAAAAAAGCCGTTAAAAAAGTTGCGGATGCTCTCGGGCTAGATGTCTACACGGCCGCTGCGGGTATTATTGATATCGTCAATGAAAACATGTTCGGGGCTCTCCGAATGATTTCAGTCCAGCAGGGCTATGACCCACGCGATTTCGCATTGATGGGCTTTGGCGGGGCTGGCTCTTTGCACTCTAATGCTGTAGCTAAACTTATGGGGTCTTGGCCTGTTATCGTCCCGCGCTCGCCCGGTGTATTATGCGCTGTAGGTGATGCCACGACGCGATCACGCGCCGAGCTGTCTCGCTCGCATTCTAAAAGACGCTCTCAAACAGATTCGGCGGAAATCGCGAAAATTCTCAAGGAAATGGGTGAGCATGTCGCTGCAGAACTACGTGCGGAAGGTGCGAAGAAGAAGGATATTAGCGTCAGTTTTCAGGCAGATATACGTTATCATGGACAAGCCTTTGAAATCCCCATGTCTGTTACTCTGACAGGATTTGCGAAATCAGGCTTAGAGAAGCTCTGTGAGGCTTTTGATCAAGAGCATAAACGCATGTTCACATTTAACATGGACGCGGAACATGAGATTGTGAACTTGCGCGCGGTTGCGCTTGGCAAGTCACTTGAATTACCGGCTCAAAAAATCAAACGCGGGGACGGCAATCCTAAGGCCGCGAAAATGCGCAATACGGAAATTTATATTGACGGCAAGATGAAGAAGGCCGGTATTTATGACCGCGATAAATTGCGGGCAGGGGATAAAATTAAAGGTCCGGCGATCATTATCGAAATGGACTCAACGGCGTTGGTTCATGCGGATTGCACAGCGAAAGTCGATAAATACGGCAATATTGTTATCAACCCGAGCAAGAAATAGGAGATCGAAATGGCAGCTAATCTCATTGAGACCAATAATAAAAAACTCCGTTCGGTTAAGGTTGATCCCATTACGTTAGACCTTATTGAAAATGCAATTCGGAATGCGCGTGTTGAAATGGATGCGACATTGTTTCGGACGGCCCTGTCCCCTGGTATTCGTGAGCAAGGCGATGCCTTCCCGCTGATTGCCAATCGCGACGGGAAGATGGTCGTCGGCCAGTTCGGGTCTTTCATTGACGGGTTTTTAAAAACGCATGAAGGCGATATTGAAGAGGGCGATGTTATATTGCTGAACGATCCCTATTCGTGTGAAGGCGCAATTAGTCACAATAATGACCAACTCATTATCATGCCAATATATCGAAAAGGGCGGATAATTTCCTGGGCGGCGATGTTTGGCCATATGACGGATATTGGCGGCAAGGTCCCGGGTTCTCTTCCTAATGATGCGCAATCGATCTTTGAAGAAGGCTTGCGCATGCCGCCCGTTAAGCTCTACCGCAAAGGCGATTTTCAAGAAGACATTCTTAAAATCGCCATGCATCAAAGCCGGATGCCCGAATGGTATAAGGCCGATCTGCACGCCATTGTCGCGGCCTGTAAAGTCGCGGCCTTACGCGTAGAAGAAATTTGTGAGCGTTTTGGAGATGATGTCTATAATTCTGCTCTTGACGAATTATTGGCGCGCAATCACCGCGCTATGAAACACCTCATCATGACATCTATTGGCGAGAAACCTGTGAGTTTTGAAGATTATATTTGCGATGACGGCAATGGAAACGGGCCGTTTAAAATTAAATGCACCATGCACCGCGAAGGTGAGAAAGTGTATTTGGATTTTGAGGGAACAGATCCTCAATCGGAATATTCGATCAATTTCTTTTTAAATGAAAACATGTTCAAAATGTTCTTTGGCATTTACATGATCATGGTCTTCGATCCTCAAGTCCTGTTTAATGACGGCTTTTATGATCTCGTCGAAGTTAAAATCCCGCAAGGCTCCTTACTCAAGCCGAACTATCCGGCGGCGTTGTCTTGTCGTACACATGCATTGGGACGAATTTTTGATATTTTGGGCGCTTTGTTAGGTCAAAAAACACCTGACTTTATGTGCGCGGCCGGGTTTTCCTCCAGCCCTCATCTCATGTTTTCAGGCTTTGACGAGAATGATGACTGGTTCCAGCTGTTCCAGATCGGTTTTGGCGGTATTCCCGGCAAGCCCTTTGGGGACGGCCCGGATGGACATTCACTTTGGCCCGGTTTTACCAATGTGCCAAATGAGTTCTTAGAGCGTTATTTCCCGATGGTTATTGAAACTTACGAGTCGCAAGTTGACTCTGGCGGGGCAGGGCATTTTCGCGGTGGTAACGGGATTAATATGGTGTACCGTTTTACCCAAGATGGGCAAATCTCTATCCATGATGACCGCTGGTTCATTCCGCCTTGGGGCGTTAATGGCGGCTTGCCGGCCAAACGCTCTTTTAAGAAGCTAGAAAAAGCGAATGGAAAGAAAATCACATTAGGCGCGAAGGTTGACCGCATTGAGGTCGAAGCCGGAGATTTACTGCATTATGTCACTTGGGGCGGCGGAGGTTGGGGAGACCCGCTCACACGCGATCCCGAGCTTGTCTCAAAAGAGTTACGCCAAGGTTTAATCTCGCGTAAAGGCGCCAGAGATTACGGCGTTGTTTTATCAGCCTCCGGGAAAGTGGATGCTAAAGAAACCAAGGCCCTTCGTAAGAAAATGTCTAAGGCGCGCGGCAAGGTTAAAGTCTTTGATTACGGGCCAGATATCGCGACTTTACGCAAGAACTGCTTAAAAGAAACAGGCCTGCCTGCGCCAAAACAGCCTGTCTGGAAAAAGAAAGGCGATAAGAAAGGCGCGCGCAAAAAGACGAGAGCCTCTGCCTAATATGGCTTTGGAAGTTTCTAAACGCAAAGGTCCGCTAAAAGATATTCGCATGATTGAGATGGGCCAGCTTATTGCCGGCCCGTTTTGCGGGCAATTATTTGCGGATATGGGCGCAGATGTCATAAAAGTTGAGCCGCCCGGACAAGGCGATCCTCTGCGGGGATGGGGGCGTGAAGACTACCCTCTTTGGTGGAAAGTTTGCGCACGAAACAAACGTTGCATAACGGCTAATCTGCGTGAAAAAGAAGGACAGAATATTGTCCGGCAATTGGTCAAAGAAGCCGATTTCGTTTTGGAAAATTTTCGTCCCGGCACGATGGAAAAATGGGGCCTTGGTTATGAAGACTTAAAAGCCATTAATCCGAAAATTATTATGATCCGCGTGTCTGGTTATGGTCAAACAGGGCCTTACTCCAAACGTCCGGGTTATGCCTCTGTCGGCGAAGCGATGGGCGGTGTGCGCTACCTTATGGGTGACCCGGACCGTAAGCCGAGCCGGGCCGGTATTTCCTTGGGGGATACTTTAGCCGGAACTTATGCGACCATAGGCGCTTTGTCCGCGCTGCATCACCGTGAAAAGACGGGTGAGGGGCAGGTGATTGATGCGAGTATTTACGAATCCGTTTTAACCGTCATGGAAAGCCTTGTCTCTGAACATACGGTTGAAGGCTATACACGCGAACGCTCAGGCTCTTACCTGCCAGCTATTGCGCCCTCCAATATTTACGATGGTAATGACGGTATGGTTATAATCGCAGCAAACCAGAACACTATTTTTGCGCGCTTATCTGAAGCTATGGGCATGCCTGAGCTGGCACGCCATCCACGATATGCAACCCATATCGCGCGGGGGGCTAATCAGATTGAACTGGACGGTATTATTCAGGATTGGGCGAAAGATAAATCTATCGCCGAAATTGAAGCCATCATGATCGAGCATGCGGTGCCAGTTGGTAAAGTTTATCGGGCGAAAGACATGATAGATGATCCGCATTTCATTGCGCGAGAGGCTCTCATTGATCTGCCTAGTGAACAATTTGGTTCGGTAAAAATGCAAAATGTCTTTCCCAGAATGTCAAAGACACAAGGGGAAGTCCGTTGGGGCGGGCCTGAAAAACTCGGATCTCATACGGAAGAAGTTTTAACCGAGCTTTTGGAGCTGACCCCTACACAAATTGCAAAGCTAAGAGCCAGTCAAATTGTATAATGAGGACGGGTCAGGAAAACACATTTTTGGACCCGCGCTTATGGAATGATTTGCAACGCCGTGACGATGATGTTCTGATAAATACATATTGTAAATTTGGGCATCTTCGGATGCAATTTATCGTGCAAGCGCTTTTACAGTTTTCGGCGGGACAGTCTTGTGACTTTCTGCCGTGGGTGGAATTGCGACACCCAAAATCTGCGGAGCGAATAGAGAGGTTAAACGCCGATCAGGGGCGTCATATCCTCAGGTCCCATCTTCCTGCTGACATAATTTATAATAATTTGGGCAAGTATATATTTGTCGGGCGTGATCCACGGGACCTTGTTTTCAATATTTTTCATTTTCTCAAAAGTGCTGATCAAAAATGGTATGATCATTTTAAAGATGGTGAGGCACCTATAATTAGACCCTCAGGTGACTTTAAACTCTTTTGGGAAAACTGGATGGAAGGTGACGGCTCGCCTTTGTGGTCATACTTCAATCATCTTCACTCATGGTGGGAAAAAAGGCATCAGCCAAATGTGCTCTTGGTTCATTTTTTTGACTTCAAATCAAATATGGAAAAGGAGCTAGGCCGGATTTCTGAATTTCTGGAGTTAAATATTACTGCAAATGACTGGCCCGCACTTTTTGAGCTTTGTCGTTATGAAAGAATTTCAGAGATTTGTCAGACACACACATATCCACAGACAGCCTTCTGGAATGGCGGGGATGCTTTTCATCAAGGACAAGCGCCCACACCTATGTGGCAAGATTTATTGACGGATGGACATCAAGCTGATCTTGAAAATAAGGTTCGTGATCTTTTGGGCGCCGCCGGGGAAAAATGGCTGTTTAAAACCAAATAATTCGGCCTATCATCCACCGGCTCGGATTATGTCAACCCGCCTTGAAAGCCTTCGCTGTCACTCTCTGGGGGCAGGGCAATGCGGCACGCCCCGCCGCAGCCCCAGACATGGCAGACTTGGCACTCTTCGAACTCGTCCAAATATTTGGCTTTGGCGGGATGACGGGGCGTAAGTTTACCGATCGGGATATAACGAAACTTACCGCAAGTTTTACAGGTCAGCTCTATTTGCGTGCTGGCGGGCAGATCGCCAATAGTTATGCGGTCTTTCCAACCCATTCTAATACGCATCCTCAGCGCGCGGGATGCGGGTAAAGGCAATTTTAGTGCCCAGATGTTTGCCGTATTTTTGCTGCCACGGGCCAAGCGTGATGACAGAGCGACCATAGCGCTGATTAAGATCATCCATCGCCGAGGTGATGCGCTCCCAGCCCTGCCTATCTGTGTCATCATTATGGAGCAGGTCGAGTTGGCGCATATCGGCAGGCACTAAGCCGCCAAAGAACAATCCAATGCGTATAATTTTACAATGCGGCGGCAGGCGCGCTATGACTTCTCGCCAGAGCTGTTTAAGCGCGCTCATAGCAGCATGATCATCATTGGCATTATAGATTTTCACCGCATGGCTCAGGCCTTTATCATGTTTACCGCGCCGTCCCACGCGGTAACTCAGCCAGAGATTAAGCTGGCTGGCATAAAACCCGTCCCGGCGCATGCGGCGGGCGGCTTTAATCAGCAATATACGCGAGCACAGATAAGCATCCTTTATCCGGCGCATATCCGGGGCCAGAACGCGCCCATGCCCATACATGCCTTTATGTGAGGGGCTGGCTTTGAGCGCATAGCCGTGCAGTGCATACCAGAGGCGCTCGCCCGTCACATTGCCCCATAATTTGCGCATATGCTTCGGCTCTGTCGCCAGCAGGCTTTTCATATTATAAATATCCGCCCGCCAGAGCCGGGCCTGCATGCGCCCGCCAATGCCCGGTATATCATCAAAGGGAAGGGGGTAGAGAACCGCAGGCAGCGTTTCCGGGCCCCATATGGTCGTGCCATTGGGCTTGTCCATCTTACAGGCAATCTTGGCGATATGGCGATTAGGGCCGTAACCAATAGAGCAGGTAATATGCTCGCCCACATCCTCCGCTATGGCCGCCTTTATGCGCGCAGATAAACCCAGAGGGTCGGCAATATCGTTTTTATCGAGGCGGCAGGTCAGCTCATCTATACTTTTGCGCACATCTATTGGAATGACAGATTGTATCGCACAGCACAGCGCATTATGGGCGCGGCGAAACATGTCAGGCTCTTGTGGGATAAAGACCATATCAGGGCAGACCTTACGCGCCTCAGGCTTTCTCATAATGTTTTTGACGCCGCGCGCCTTGGCCTCTTTCGAGCAGGCAATAATAACGGTGTAATCTGTCTCGGTTTCAAAAGGCGTTATCCCAATAGGGCGTCCGCGCAAATGCGGATAGATCTGCTGCATGACGGAAGCAAAGAAGCCGTCAAAGTCCAGATAAAGCCATTCTATTGTATCAGGTTTACGCATATATAAGTCCGAAATGGGTCGAACCTATAAAAAGAACAAATAAAGAACATTAGTCAATAGGAAATAGGATTTTATTCACAGGAATTGTGTTTTGCCGCTTCAGAGATATGTGCGGGACGGGTGCGGCGGGGCGAAAAGGCTTAGGGATTACAGCCTAAAACCATTTATCATAAATACCCCAAACCAGAATGAGGCCCATCATTAAGGGGGCGATCCATTTGGCAAAAAACATGATAAAGCCTCCGAGCTTTTCGCCTGCGAGTTCCTCTTTTAAAAGGGTCTTGCTGAGGCCCCACGCCGTAAAGAGGACGATAAGCAATGCCGATAATGGCATGAGGATCGCTTCGACCAAGCGCTGGTCAATGAAGTCAAATATGGCTTGATTGAACAAACAGCACAGGCCTAAAACTAATATGGCTATGCCGCACGCCCACGCCGATTGCGCCTTGCTGAGCTTGGTTTTTTCATAAACATATGAGGCGGTCGGCTCCAGCAGGGAGACGGAGGAGGTGATCGCGGCAAAAAAGGCGAGGAAGAAAAACGCCGCCCCGAGATACCAATATTCGGTCAGCGCAATGGGGAGTGTCTGGAAGAAAATACCGGCGCCCGAGCTAAATTCGAGATTATAGGTAAACACAATGGGGAAGATAGCCAACCCGGCAATGAGCGCCACAAATGTATCAGCACCCGCTATGATGAAGGCGGATTTTGGCAGGCTCACATCCCGGGAAATATATGAGCCGTAAGTGATCATAGTGCCTGTGCCGACCCCGATTGAAAAACAGGCTTGGCCAAGGGCTGATCTGGCGACATCTGCATTTATCTTTGAGAAATCCGGCGCGAACATGAACTTTAAAGCCTCTAACGTCCCGCCTGAACGCAGACCGGAGGTCAGGGAATATATGGCAAGACCTGCAAGTAATAGAAAAAAGATCGGCATTAAGGTTCGCGCCGCCAGTTCAATGCCTTTATTGACGCCTCTGGATACGAGCCAGATTGTTATCAAGGCAAAAATCATAAAATAGGGAAAGACGTCCCAAGGCTGAGAAAGCATTTTGGGGAATTCGGATGTTATATATTCAGGTGTCTGGCCCATGAAAGAATTGGATAAAAACTTCATCAGATAGTTCAGCACCCAAGCCCCCACGACGAAATAAAAGCTCAAGATCAGGAAAGAGGCCGAGACGCCTAATATCGGGCCTAGGTTCCAAAATTTAGAGCGCAGGCTTTTCTTGACCAGATCAATAGAGGACTCAATCGCGCTTGCGGCTTGGCCGGCGCGGCCCATGATAAATTCACTTAAAAGAACAGGTATCCCGACGCAGAGTATACAGGCGAGATATACAATTAAAAAAGCCGAGCCGCCATTTGTGCCAAGTTCGGCGGAAAACCGCCAGAGATTTCCAAGCCCGACGGATGAGCCAATCGCGGCCAAGACAAAGGCAAATCTGGAGGACCATTGCGGCCTTTTTTGAGTTAGCATATCCTGCGGCGCCTTGTTTTAAACTGGCCTATTTTAAAGTCGGCCATAAAACGTCATTCGGGCTGATTTGGACAAAGATATATTGGGCTCTGAGTTATAAGCCAGAACAACGAGTATACGTGTGATGTCCCCGATTGTCGGGGTCACTCTATGCATGGAGTTGCGCCCTCTGAATAAGACCAAATCCCCTTCATTCATGGAGAGGGTTTGAACCTCGGTTTTATTATCCAATATGCGTTCTGTGGCCTCGAAATTCATTTCGCCATTATCGGCATCGCGTACATCTTTTACATATTGAAAAGCGCCGCCCCCTTCGGGTTTTTGCACTAAAAGGGTAATGGCAAATGACGAGTTATCGAAATGCCAGCCCAGCTCTTTACCTTCTTCGGCGTAATGCAGGTTGATGGAGGATAAATCATCGGCATATTCATGCAGTCCGTCTTCACCTAAAACATGACAAAGAAAGTGTTTGAAATCTTCGGAATCATATAGCTCTCTAAGGACAGATTGTTCTGAGATCTGATCGTCAGTTATGCAGCCCTTGGAGGATTTAATCTCTCGGTTGCGCGGATGATGGGAAGAGAATGCAGGATCATTCGGTTCAAGATAAATATTATGATTACTGGCTGTATAATAAGCGAGATGATGCTTGTCTTCGCCCTCTTCTTTCACAGATTTTAAGGCGGCTTCTTTCAAAAAGCCTTGCAGGACTAAGACGCCATTTTTATCAAGTTCGGATTTACATTGATTTTGGAACGTCGTTTCCATCATCGGAAAGCGTGATGTGTCAATAATATTGGATAGCATATAACTCCCCCAAAATGTTTCACATTAAGGGGTTCAGCTTAGGTTATAGCCAACCGCTTGAAAAGCGATTTAACGGAATTCTTTGAGGTGTCCGTAGTCATATAAAGTGGCACCGATTTCGGGCCAGGCTAAGGGAGACTTTG
>CAZNCJ010000058.1:0-14355 GCA_964571595.1 uncultured Caulobacterales bacterium
TCTGCTGCTGCGAGGTGAGGGCTTCGTAAAACATTATAATTTTCAGGTTTCCTTCGAAGCCTTCACCTCGCAGGCCGTCCAAAGCGGTTTATCTCTCTTTGTCCCTTGAAGGCAGAGCGCAAAACCGCGTGGGTGTTTAATGCGTCTGCAAACAGAGTAGGAGCGCGTGAGTATCCGCTATGCCGCGAAAACCTAAATAATACGAACGCGGCAGGCTGTTTAACTTATGCGGATGTACCCCCCCACCCACCTCACAAACTTATGACGGGTTCAGACCTTGACAAATCTTGTGTATTCCCGTCGTATTCGGGGCTATTGAGATAGACCAAAGGACAAAAAATGAGTGAGCTTCCCGACTATACCCCGCCGAAAATCTGGAAATGGAATAAGGAAAATGGCGGTGAATTTGCCAGCATTAACCGCCCGATTTCTGGCCCGACACATGAGAAAGAACTCGGCATTGGTAAACACCCGCTCCAGCTTTACTCTCTGGCCACGCCTAACGGTGTCAAAGTCACCATCATGCTCGAGGAGCTTCTTGCTCTGGGTCACAGCGGCGCGGAATATGACGCTTATCTGATAAACATCCGCGAAGGGGCGCAATTTGGCAGCGGTTTTGTCGAGGTCAATCCCAACTCCAAAATCCCCGCCATGATGGATCATAGCACCACACCCCCTACCCGTATTTTCGAATCTGGCTCTATCTTGCTATATCTGGCCGAAAAATTTGACGCCCTTATCCCCAAAGATCACGCAAAGCGTACAGAGTGCCTTAACTGGTTGTTTTGGCAAATGGGCAGCGCACCTTATCTGGGCGGCGGCTTTGGGCATTTTTATTCCTACGCGCCCGTGAAGATCGAATATTGCATTGATAGGTTCTCAATGGAGGTCAAACGCCAGCTCGACGTTCTTGATAAACATCTCGCCAATAATGAATATATGGCCGGTGATGAATACACGATCGCCGATATTGCGATTTTCCCGTGGTACGGGGCCGTTGTCGCCAATATTGTCTATGAGGCAGCAGAGTTTTTACAAACCCATGAATATAAAAATGTCGTGCGTTGGAATGCCCAGATCGCAGCGCGTCCTGCCGCGCAGCGGGGGCGTATGGTCAACCGCGCATGGGGCGAACCATCAAGCCAGCTCCTAGAACGTCATGACGCCTCTGATTTCGAGACCAAGACAATGGATAAATTAATGGGCGGCGATAGTTAGGCGCTTAAGGCGCGATAACCTCTCCTGCCAACCCGTCCAGCAAACCCACAATTTTTGGCACGGGCAGCTGGGCGGCGTCCAGACCATAGCTTTGGGCGAGAACAGACATATCCATATAGGTGAGACTCACCTTATCCCCGGATTGGGTCACTAACATCCGCAAAGGCAGCTCAAGGCCCATTTGCGCGTTACGCTGCATAAGCGGTGTACCGCCCTTGGGATTACCAAATAAAAACAGAACCGATGGCGCAAGCTCAAGCTCAGCATTTTTAGCCCCCGCCGCGTGATTAATTTCGGCAAATAATTTTAGCGGGCGTTTTTCAATAGCTGCGCGCAGACGCGAAACTGTGTCATCGAAACTATGCGGGCTTGTCTGGGTTATGGTTTGGCGTTTCATAACGGCGCTTTCTTGGCTGGTTTGGGCACTGTCTTGCGGGCTTGTCGGCGCACAGGCCGATAAGATAGCAAATGCAAGACAGCTGACGAGAAAATGAGGGTGCTTCAGTGATCTACGGGGCATATTAAACCAATCTACTTTGTTTCACCGCGGCTTGGACAAATCCGGCGAAAAGTGGATGGGGTTCAAACGGCCGGGATTTTAGCTCGGGATGATATTGCACCCCAACAAACCACGGATGTGACGGTATTTCAACAATTTCCGGCAGCACCCCGTCAGGTGACAGCCCCGAAAACAGTAATCCGGCGGCTTCTAATTTATCCTTATACTCAATATTGACCTCATAGCGGTGGCGGTGACGCTCTTCTATCTTGGTCGTGCCGTACTCATTGGCCACAATCGACCCTTTTTTAAGGGTAGCCGCATAAGCGCCCAAACGCATCGTCCCGCCAAGATCTGTGTCCTTTGTACGCTCAATACGCTCATTACCCTTGGTCCATTCCGTCATAAGACCGACAATGTTTTCGCCTTCATCACCAAATTCAGAACTGCTGGCATCCTTCAAACCTGCCATATTACGCGCTGCCTCGATCACTGCCATTTGCATACCCAGACAAATGCCAAAATATGGCACATCATGTGTACGCGCAAAATTGACGGCCTTGATTTTGCCTTCCGTACCCCGCTCCCCGAAACCGCCCGGCACTAACACGCCGTGCATGCCCTTTAAAAGCTCAACATGATCACATGTCTCAAAACTCTCAGCTTCAAGCCATTTAATATTGACCTTAACCTTATTGGCGATACCGCCGTGAACGAGAGCTTCCGTTAGAGATTTATAGGCATCGGGCAGAACGGTATATTTCCCGACAACTGCAATATTGACCTCGCCGTCCGGATTATGCAGTTTCTCGGAAATTTCCGTCCAGCGTGATAAATTCGCTTTGGGCGCATCATCAATGGCAAAATGGGCCAGCACTTCGCGGTCAAGTCCTTCTGCGTGATAGGCCAAAGGCACATCATAGATAGAACGCGCATCAAGGCCCTGAATGACGGAACTTTCGCGCACATTACAGAACCGCCCAATTTTCTTTCGGTCCCCTTCATCAATCGGGCGATCCGCCCGACACAATAATATATCTGGCTGAATACCGATCGAGCGTAGCTCTTTAACACTATGCTGGGTCGGCTTGGTTTTCATCTCACCGGCAGCGGCGATATAAGGCAGTAAGGTGACATGCATGAAACAGGTTTGTCTGACAGGGAGTTCCTGCTTGAGCTGTCTGAGCGCCTCAAAAAACGGTAAACCTTCAATATCACCAACAGTGCCGCCCACTTCGCAAAGGACAAAGTCAACCTCTCCGGCATCCGATAAAACAAAGTTTTTAATCTCATTTGTCACATGTGGGATAACTTGCACCGTAGCACCCAGATAATCCCCGCGGCGTTCTTTTTCGATAATATTGGAATAAATCCGGCCCGTCGTAATATTGTCTGACTGCGCAGCCGAGACACCCGTAAAGCGCTCATAGTGGCCAAGGTCCAAATCGGTTTCCGCACCGTCATCGGTTACAAAAACTTCGCCGTGTTGATAAGGCGACATTGTACCGGGATCGACATTCAGATAAGGGTCGAGCTTACGCAATCTGACCTTATAGCCTCGCGCCTGTAAAAGCGCGCCGAGGGCTGCCGAAGCCAAGCCTTTGCCAAGAGAGGATACAACCCCACCCGTAATAAAAATATAACGCGGCATAATTCCCGTGCCTAATGGCCGATAAACCGCGAGAACGCCTATTCGTCTTCGGGCTTTGTTTCGGCCTCTAATTCCAGTGTCTCTGGCTTGGCAATTACGACCTCAGATGAGGCTGGCGGCGAGACGATAACGGAAGGATCCGTTACTGCGGCTGGCTCACCTTCAGACGTAATAGCGTCATCAGCTAACGGGTTTGTTGTTTCACCTGACTCTAGGTCAATCGTCAAGGCCTGTTCGGCTTTTGTGTCATCAATTATTGAAATATCTTGATTTTCATTGTTGAAAACAATGGAGAGCAGGAGGCAATTGGCAATAAAAAGTGCGCCGAGATAGGCAGTCCAGCGTGAAACAGAGTTCGCCGCCGTACGGCCACTCATAAATCCGCCGCCACCGCCACCGCCGCCGCCAATACCCAAAGCGCCACCTTCAGAACGCTGAATAAGGATCAGGCCTGTGAGGATTATGCTAATGATCAATTGAATGATGAGCAAAACGTTCGACATATGGGTCTCTATAAATCTGTGTTACGGCTTTATGCGCGCCTTTAGCGCACCCCCGCCCCGCATGCCAGACTTATTTGGGGTATTTTGAGACTTTTACAAGCCTAATTTTGGAATAATGGCCAGTTAGGGTTCACCTCAGTGAATATTGAACATAAGCTATGACAACGCCAAGCGGACAAATAATTCACACATATTTGTGACTTCCAATAGGTTCCAATTTATGTTTCTAGGCGGCATATTATATATTAGGGATTCTGAGGACTTTTCCATGACGCCATTTAAATTACTATTCGGTCTCTGCACGGCGCTTTTACTTACCGCGTGTGAAAAGCCCGATCATGTCTCTGTATCTGGTTCTACTACCGTCTTGCCCGTCATCTCTAAAGCCGCTGATAGCTATAGCGCCCTGCACGGCCAATCTATCATTGTAAATGCTGGCGGGTCTGGGGCTGGTTTCAACCAACTTGCGGAAGGTCAAACAGATATCGGTATGATGTCACGTGATATAACGGCCTCGGAGTTGGAAAAATTTCCATCCTTAAATTTTGAAGTTATCGCCATTGGGACAGACGCTGTTGTGCCTGTCGTCTCATCCGAAATTTACGATAATGGCGTGACCTCATTATCTTTTGACGACATAACCAAAATCTACAAAGGCGAAATTGACAATTGGCAAGCCTTTGGCGGCCCGGATAAAGAGATATTGGTTATCGACAAGGAAGCCAGTAGCGGCACGCGGCATACATTTATGGAATTTGTTATGGGCGATAAAAACGCCGCCGCGCCTGGAGCTGATCTCGTCTTGGGTGCCAATAATGAAGAGCAAACTGCGCTTACCCAAAGTGATAGCGCTATCGGCATGCTCTCTCATGCCTGGATCAATGAAGATGTCAAAGGCATTGCGATTACCCGCGCAGGTCAACCGGGTGCGATTGAGCCGACTTTAGCGAACATCCAAAACGGGACCTTCCCGATTACGCGGGCCTTAAATATCGTCATCCGCACAGATAGCAGCCCAGCAACGCGGGATTTTGTCGATTATATTCTAAGCCCTGAGGGGCAAAAACATGTTAGCTCATCGGGATATGTCCCCCGGGCTAGTCAATAAGAGCTAGACACTAAGTGCCAGACAATAAGAGCTATAATATAAATGAGACTATTCATTAAATGCCATTGATAAAGCCAAAATATAGCTCATCTCCTCTGGCCTCTCGCTTTGAGTTCACCAAGTTATACATAACGGGCAGCGCTATTCTCTCTGCGCTGATTATCCTTATCATATTGGGCACGCTCACTCTTCAGAGCCTACCGGCCCTGACAGAAGCAGGCCCGAGCTTACTCGGAACAGTCTGGGAGCCTGCCCATGATAAATTCGGGATTATTCCCATGTTGTTTGGGTCCGTTATCGTCATGATCATCGCCATGGCGCTGGCCTTACCTATTGGCGTTCTAGCCGCCTTTTACATTGCGGAAACGCGCTCCCAGCGCGTGAGGCAATTCGCCAAATCATCAATGGAAATTCTGGCGGGCATACCCTCTATCATTTACGGGCTGATCGGCGTGGCATTTGTAAGTGTCTGGGTGGCCGATATTTTTGCCCTCCAAACCGGGCGGCTTATTTTAACGGCAGGGATTTTATTGGCCGTTATGATCTTACCGACGATTATTTCCTTAAGCGAAGACGCGATTTCTAATGTCTCCCACCAATACCGCGAAAATGCCTTCGCCTTAGGGCTTTACCGTTTTGAAGTCATCAAAGACGCTATCGCCCCCATGGCCAAGGCAGATATAGCCGGCGCCGCCCTTTTGGCGCTTGGACGTGCTCTGGGCGAAACCATGGCCGTCATGCTGGTTATCGGGTCGCTAGACCGCCTGCCAACGCCCTTATTTAATGTCCTCTCATCAGGCCAGACCATCACCTCTAAACTCGGGCGGGAAGTAGCTGAATCAGCCTTTGGCTCTACCCATTTCAATGTGTTGATATTAATGAGCCTGATATTGGTCATCCTCACACTTGCCTTAACCGCAATGTCTCACGCTTTATTTAGACGCGATATTCACCATGGATAATGTCAAAATGGATATCCGCCCCGCAAAAGAGGCCATTGATCGCCGTATTATCGGGGATTATATTTTCGCAGCCCTGACCCGAATTGCCCTTTTCATCTGCGTTGCGATTTTGCTTGCGCTCTCGGCAGCTATCATTTTCCAAGGCATTAAGGCGATTAACTTACCTTTCCTCTTTTCCCCGTCCCGGGATTTCGGAGCAAGCGGCGGGATTGTTTATCAAATATTGGGCAGTCTTTTACTTGCGATAACGGCCTCGTTCCTCGTGCTGCCATTTGCAGTTGGCACAGCCATTTACCGTAGCGAATATCTGAAAACGGAACGCACGAAAAGAGTGTTTGATTTGTCCATCTATAGCCTCAACGGTATCCCCTCAATCACTTACGGCCTGTTTGGTTTGATACTATTTGTCAATGTGCTGGGCATGGGAGTGTCGTGGTTTGTCGGTGCGATAATTTTGGCCATCATGATGTTGCCCACAGTAACATTATCCGCCTTCCAAGCCATGAATAGTATCCCCCAAACTTACCGGGAAAACGGCTATGCTCTCGGGCTGAACCAATCCGGTGTTATACGCAAGATTATCCTGCCCCAATCTCTTCACGGGATTGTGACCGGGCTGTTAATTGCATTAGCGCGCGCTATTGGTGAAACTGCACCTATCATGTTTATTGCTACCGCCTTTTCAGGCGTCACTATGCCAAAGAGCTTATATGAACCGGTCGCGACTTTGCCGACCCATATCCTAGCCTTAGCCCAGCAAGCCACTAATCCTGACGCACTGCGTAATGCTTGGGGCGCGAGTTTGACATTGATGTTTATCGTCATCTGTCTTTCTGCGCTTGCTTTTTACGCCCGACGTCGTCTACAGACTTTAAGTGAGAGACAATGACGAAGGCCGCACCACATTTAAAACTTGTCGGGACACCCGAAGCTGTATTGGCACCGTCAGTCGCAGCCAAGGACTTTAGTGTCTGGATTGGCAATAATTGTATATTATCCGGGGTTAATACCGCTATTCCCAAACAAGGTGTGACCTGTATTGTCGGCCCGTCTGGTAGCGGCAAGTCAACTTTCCTGCGCAGCTTGAACCGAATTAATGACGAAGTACCCGGTTTTAACATTCAAGGTAGTCTTCTGGTCGACGGCAAACATATCTATAATGATTTTCGCAATGTGACGCGCCTTCGCGAACATATCGGCATGGTCTTCCAAAAACCTTGTGTGTTTCCGCGCTCTATTAGAGAAAATGTTCTCTTTGGCGTGCGCGGCAAGAAGTTTTCCCGCTCAGAGAAAAACGCACTTGTCGAAAGCAGCTTACGCTCAGCCGCGCTTTGGTCAGAAGTCTCCCAGAGACTGGACGATCCCGCCTCAGCCCTCTCACTGGGACAACAGCAAAGACTATGTATCGCCCGCACTTTGGCAACAAAACCTGAAATCATTCTACTCGATGAGCCTACAGCTTCTGTTGATCCGGTGACTGCCCGGGCTATTGAAGATATGATCTTATCTCTCAAAGACCGCTATACAATCATCATGGTCACGCATGACATTCGTCAAACCAAACGTATTGCAGATAATGTCATGTTCTTCTGTGACGGCGCCCTTATTGAAAGCGGAACCGTTGAGACGATGTTTAACGAACCCACAAATGAGCAGACACGTCTTTACCTCAATGAAGAGTTTTGCGACTGCTAAGATGTGCGAAGCCTTACGGCGCTTCGACATATTCCATCTGCCTTCCACTTGCCCAGCCAAAACAAAGATGAATAGGCCGCTATAATTTTCCTATTATAGCTCTCATGACAAAGACATATTTAAGTGTTAAGGCTATTTTAACATTGAGGTCACATCCATGCCTTGATGACGACTTGCGATAACGGGATAAAATATGTCCGATAAATATACTGAACTTGATGCAGCCCTTGGCAAAGCGGCGCCCTATGACGCCCACCAATCCGCCAAAAAAGGCGAACCCACCTTCACCTTGCAAGCTGGCGATCCTTTCTGCGCTGACCTCACCGAATTATGGGCCGCCCTCATGAGCGGCACAGTTCCAACAATCGAGCAAGCCTTTGAGCAGGTCAAACAAACCCTGAACCATGAAGTTTCGCTGGGCAATTCTTTTGGTAAAACACAAGCTGATAAAGGCAAGGTCACCAAAGCTTATGATTTCGCCCGTGACTTACGCGCTTATAGCGCTGGGGATAACTCGGTAGAGCTGGCATATGACGCCCACGAAACGGCTAAGGTCGGCGAGCTTACCTTTACCCTACAAGGCGGCGATCCTTATTGCAGTGATATTGTCGAGCTATGGGCGGCGCTCATGACGGGGAATATAAATGAGGTCGATATGCGCTATCGCCAGATACGCGATACTTTGCTTGACCAGATCGGAAACGGCAATCCCTTTGGCAAGTCCCAACTGACCAAAGGCAAAGTGACCAAAGCCTATGAACATGCTGAGGCCTTACGCAAATTAAGACATAATATCGACATAGCATAAATATTTGCGCGCTTAGACTTTAACCCGTTTTGCCCCTCAACGTGGGAGTGGTGGATTAAGAAGCCAGCTTTTTTGAAGATTTCATCCGCAAGGTTTTCATGGCGCCGGATAAGGCCACATCATGGCTAACGGCAAAGGCTTCATGATTGGCCTCGATCTGATCCAACACATAGAGATAATTGACCATCATGGCGGCTGAATTATCCAGACCATTTTGTGAGGTATCAGCCAGCCATTGAATACTTTCGATGCGCGCACCATTACCCAGATGAAAACGCGCGACACTATCATTCAGACGGTGGGAATTAGGCTGGCGCTCTAAGAGATAACTCAAGGCGGCCTGACGCATCACCGGTTCCATTTTATTGGCAAAATCAGTGTCTTTATACCAATCAGGACTTTGCAAACGCTCTTGGGCCTTTGCTGAAATCCCCATCTCGGCGGCACGCTCAGCTGTATTTAACCATCCCATAAAACCCGGTATCGGCGAGAGCGTAACAAATTTCTTGAGCTTGGGATGGGAGACACGCAGATTTTCGACAACCTGCTTGATCAGGAAATTTCCGAAATAAATGCCCTTTAATCCCCGGTGACAATTATTGATGGAATAAAACGTCGCCACTTTAGCCGGGCGGTCGTTCATAATCTTTCTGTCGGGCGCTAATATCTTTTGAATGGAAGCGGGGATGTCCTCGCATAAAGCCACCTCAACAAAGATAAGTGGATTATCAGGAAGATTAGGATGAAAAAACGCATAGCACAAACGATCAGGGGGATCTAAACGCCCCTTCAAGTCTTGCCAGCTCGTTATTTCATGCACCGCTTCATAAGCAATTAAGCGCTCTAAAATTTTAGCCGGACTGGACCACGTAATCGGTTCCATCGTCAAAAACCCGCGATTAAACCATGTCTTAAACAGGAGTAAAAAATCCAAATCTACAGGCTTTAATTCGGGATTGGATTTTAAAAACCGTAAGAGATCAGCGCGCATTTTAACGAGCGCTTGTGTGCCCCCCGGCGCCATATTTATGCGCTTGAATAAATCCTGACGCTTCGGCTCCATTATTTCGCTTAGCGCTTTGAGGTTTTTATGATCAGGATTATCCGCATAAGCACGACTAAGGCTAATAAGCTCGTCCTTATCGCGGCCAAATTCCGTGAGCAGAAAAGTAAAATAGCCCAGCTTGTCCGCGTCACGACTGGCTTTGTAAAGCTCCAGAACTTCACTGGCGACTTTAATGCCGGATGATTGCCCGCGCGCCGTCAATAATGACGCCGATTTTAATTTTAATTGCGCCAAACCATTTTGACGACCTTCAGGCCTTATATCTTTCAAAGTTCGCGCCGCTAATTTACGACCCTTTGACATAATACTTTCAAAATATGTTGTCTTATTCTTCACGTATCTGATCCGACTCTTGGTGGTTGAACTGCATTATAAGTGATAAAAGTTATTAAATACCTCATGACGGATTAGGCTAAACCCGTAAAGTAGGATAAGCAAAAATCATATAGCCTATCCAAAAAGATGAAAATTTATGCCTTTTCCTTTCTGGCCGTTCCGGCGAGACAAAAATATCACTCCTGCCTCGCCTGCGCGCTCTCCTATTGCCCAACCAAAACACCCTGCTAACGCGCCTGCAGTATATGAGGAGGTTGGCAACTTACCACCTACAGGGCAATACGGGCTCGATATAAGACGGCATTTCTATAATGAACCACGCTTTCAGTGTTATGCCAGTTTTTTTAGGCATTGGGACGGATGGATAACTGCCGGACATTGCCTCACTGATGCCCAAGATCTTATACCGCCTTTCACGAAAGGCGAGATTATTTCATGGCCTGACGGGTTGGACGCAGCCCTTATCGGAACCCGCCTGCCTAAGAGCGCCCCGCCTGCCCCGAAAATTGGGCAGCGCATATTGGCCTATGGCTATCCCGCCGGTTCGCGCCATTTGGAAATCCGCAAAGGCCATATCTATATTGAACGCGGCATGGGTTCAGGCCAATGGATTGCCCATATCGAACAGCCTGACGAGCCGGTTGTTACGGGCATGAGCGGCGGGGCGGTGCTTGACGCTGATAGCAAGACCCCGCTGGGTATAATTATCACGCGCAATTCACCCACCGACCTTAACCGGGATGATGACCCAGATGAGAGCTTTGATTTTATCGCGCTCTCAAATGTCTGGGCGGCTGTTAAGCGCAACCAAAATATCAGCTAGATGAGTTTTGCCGCTGTGCTGAGCGCCATGATAATCAGCATAATGGCCGATAACATAAACAACGAAAAGCGCACCATCACAGCATTGCTCGTGATTTGCACGATTGAATGGACAACCCGTATCGCGACATAAATCCATGCGCAGATCAAAGCCAGCGATGTTGTATAGCCCATGAGGAAAATCACAAACATAAGCGCGTAAAAAATTGTCGGGCTTTCGTGGAGGTGGTTATAATTATCTGCAGCCCAACGCGCTTTGGCTGGAATTTGCTCACCCAGTTTCGGATTTTCAATAAAGTCCTGCGTGCGTTTTGTTATGGCATTCATCGCCGGAATACGCCGTTTATACATCACCAACATCATGACGAGTGTCCAGATAATGAGGGCCAGAACGGGTGTTAAAAAATGTGACATATGTGTCTCCCCTATATTTTATAATATTGTTTATACGCTTCTTTTTGGCGCTTAGGCGCACATAAGCACCATTTACGCAGTTTTGGCAATCCTAAAACATGGCAAGAATTTCAGGGCTTGTAATTTCACGCCCGATCAGGAAAACTATCCGAAAAGGGACATTATGGCTAAATCTACGCGGCGACCACAACATATCTTCACCATTGTCATGTGGGTGTTATCACTCATCTTTGCTGGCTTTCTAACCGGCTTGGGCGGCTTGTTGATAAAGGATTTGCGCAAAGTCGATAAGCCTTTAACGATCGAAAACTATGTGGAATCTGGTGAGCTTACGCGCATTAAGGGTGAGCAAAACAGGCTCTCCCAGCTTTTAAGACAGCAACAAAGAAATATGGAAGATGCCCGTGCGCAATTTAATTCCGCACAAGAAGATTATGACAGCGCCCGTAACTCGCTGCGCAATTGGCTTGAAACCCGAACCGCCACAGAAGCCTCCGACCAAAATCCGGAAGTCATTAGCCGCAACCGAAATGTCGAGAGTTTAAATAATAAGCGCCGAGAGCGCATGACACGGCTTGAAGAATTTGAAACGCAAATCCGGAACACGCAACGCCAAACGCAAGATTTACGCAGACAGCGCACAGATTTACTCAATGCAGCACGTCCCGAATTTAACGCGAAGAAACGTGCGCGGGACTTACGGGTTTTCCTGTTTCGCCTTGCCCTCACCCTACCGCTCTTACTTGCGGCAGGCTGGATGGCTAAAACCAAACGCGGTTCATCTTATTGGCCGCTATATCGCGGCTTCATACTTTTTGCTCTCTTTGCCTTTTTCGTCGAGCTAGTCCCTTACCTACCGTCTTATGGCGGCTATGTCAGATACGGGGTCGGGATTTTAATGGTGCTCGGGATCAGCCATTTTATTATTAAAGGCATGCGCAATTATGTCGCCCGTAAACAGGCCGAAGAACAACGCTCTGAATCAGAACGCCGCCAGTCTATTGATTATGAAACGGCGCTTAAAAAAATAACGGCCAAGACATGCCCGGGCTGTGACCGGGCGATCACGCAACGCGACGGTATAGAGACAGATTTTTGCGTGCATTGTGGCATCAGATTACAAGAAAAATGCACACAGTGCGGAGAACGAAATATCTCCTTTCACCGTTTTTGTTTATGCTGCGGCACACCCACCCAATCACCGCATAACGCAGCAGAGCTCCCTCAGGCGTAAAAGCGTAAAAAGCGCCCATTAAAAAAGCGCCCTCTAAGAGGACGCCTCATTATCAGCTAAAAGAAAACTCTTAGAGCTGGGCTAGAAGTTCACCTTCGCGCCTAAGAAAATATAGCGACCCGCCGCATCATAAGTTGAGGGGAAGGTATTTCCGTTGGCCGTAAAACGGAAATCGCTCACAGGTGGATCATTATCGAGGAAATTATTCACACCAGCTGAGAAGGTCAATTTTTCTGCTGCATTCCACTGGGCAAAAATATCAAAGAAATTCTCTGCCGCAAAGGTTGCCCCGATTGCATCAGGCGGGACGTCCCCGTCATTATCAACAGAGCCAATATGACGCCAGGCCAGATTGAACGCCAGAAGATCATTTGGCACCCAGCCCAGATTAACGACATGGCGATATTCCGGGTTCACTTCGTCAGTGAATGTTGAGCCGCCAAACAGACCATTACTATCCGTTACAGGTGCGCCCGGAAAGCTGGTTTGCTCGAGGGCGGTTACGATATTACCGACATAGTTGACGTTAAAGTCACCCCAATCTCTAAAGTCGAAACGATAATCTGCGGCAATATCAATTCCGCGGGCGACACGCTCGGCAATATTAAGAAGATCAGAGGCAATAAAGCCGTCTATCTGGATTGTTCCCAAAGCGTCGCGACTGATAAAATCACAGAAACTAAGCTGTGTACCGTCAAGACACTGATCCAGAAGTGTTGGCGACGGAATAGAGGTGATGAAGTCATCTATCGAGATATCATAGTAATCCACAGATAAAGTCAGACCTTCCACAAATGAGGGCTGCAAAATCGCCCCAATTGTAAATGTGTCTGATTCTTCGGGTTGTAATTCAACATTGCCGCCCAGTAATTCTTGAAGCTGTCCAGCATCCTCTGGCACTGCCCCAAAGAGAGCTGGATCAAGACCCGTGAGCGCACATTGCGCCGCTGTTGCTGTGAGGTTGTCACTCCCAACGGCCCCGGAACATGGGTCATTATCACTAAACAAGACAATATTATCCGGCGCGAAAAGTTCAAAAATATTAGGCGCCCTGACCGCGCGCTGGAACTGTGCCCGTATGCGAATATCATCTATCGGTGTCCATGAGGCTCCGATGGAGAAGGCTTCTGTCGTAAAGCCTTCCGATTGCAGACCGCCAGGGAGGTTGTTCTCATAAGAATAATCTGAATAACGGAATTGCCCGGTCAGAGACAAGTTTTGCGCAAAGGCCTGATCATCAATGAGAGGAATATTGGTTTCCGCAAAAATTTCAAAAACCTCGGCCTCACCATTAACAGGATCTTCAGGACCGCCAAGACCTGTCGCCCCGCCGACCAATAAAACAGAATCTGGCTGGCTGGTGAGACTGTCTCGTCTATATTCAACACCGAAAAGCAAATTGACGGGCGTAGAGGTAAGCGGCGAGGTCCATTGAGACATCTCCCCCTGAACAGTAGCTCCCAAAATTTGTTGTGTTACCTCACCCGTTGAGACTGTTGGCGTCAGCACAGCTGCAAGAGCAACAGGATCAACAGGGCCCGTCTCAAACAGGTTTAGCGGAATACAACCATCGCGACCTGAGGCACATTCCGGGCCGTTTGGCCCGTCTATAACCAATAAGGCCTCATTAAGCGATGTAATAACGGCATCATTTGTATTTGTTTCAGACTGGGAGGTCGTAGCAAATTGACCAAAGACATCATAATCCCAATTCGATTGACCGATTTGACCCCGAAAACCGCCAACCAGACGGATATTATCAAGCTCGATACGTTGATTACGCGCCCCAGCCTCAACAAACCTACGATTGATTTGAACACTTGCTGTATCCGTTGGCCCAAAACCTCTATTCGTACAGATTGTCGCCAAAAGCTCTGGCGTTAAGAACGGATTGTCACAATTAATCTCTGAGACTTGGCCGAACGTCGCCGAGGGTGCGACCTGCGCATCTGTGACATTGCGGAAAAATGTAGCATCCAGATAAGCTTCGACATTTTCAGAGATTTCGTAGTCCACAAAAAACCCGCCTTGGATACGCT
>CAZNCJ010000059.1:0-13982 GCA_964571595.1 uncultured Caulobacterales bacterium
GCGCAAAACCGCCTGCGCGGAATTTTTCTGTGTTTTGAAAACTCAAGAGGAGGGGTAAGCTGAGCGGCCCGCCGTACTAAACCGAGAAGCTCGTCCCGCAGCCACAGCCCGCCGTCGCATTGGGGTTGTGGATTTTAAAGGCCGCGCCGATAAGGGCGTCGACATAGTCAATTTCGGAGCCTTCGAGAAAGCCAAGGCTCATATCATCGACAACGACTTTCGCGCCGTCGCGTTCTATGACAATATCATCGGCGTTTGGCGTGTCGGCGAAATCGAATTTATACTGAAAGCCCGAACAGCCGCCGCCTTCTACGGCGACGCGCAAATATTTATCAAAACCCTGCTTGGTCATGATCGCGTTAATCTGCTTGGCGGCTGAGGCGCTTAGGGAAACTGATATTTCCGACATCCGACTATCCTTTGTTCTGAACACCCTATATAAGGTGTCTGACACTGTTTTTAAAGCCCAAATTATGCGGGCCGTTTTGCAAGGGCAATATGTTTACTTTTCCTTCTATTCGGGGACGTGCGGATTATGCGTCTGATCCGACAAATTGCCGGGGCCGCCGCCTTGAACAACCCAGCAGCTCTGAGCGCTCCGCCTTTCAGCGCGATAAAGACCGGATCATCCACTCTAGCGCCTTTCGCCGCCTCAAGGGTAAGACGCAGGTTTTTGTCTCGCATGAGGGGGATTATTACCGCACGCGGCTCACCCATTCCTTAGAGGTCTCGCAAATTGCGCGCTCTATTGCGCGGGTGCTGGGATTAGATGAGGATTTGGCGGAATGTCTGGCGCTTGCCCATGATTTGGGTCATCCGCCTTTTGGTCATTCGGGAGAAAATGCCCTGCAAAAGGGTATGCAGGATTATGGCGGGTTTGACCATAATGCCCAGACCTTGCGGATTGTTGAAAAACTTGAGGGCCGCTACGCCGAATTTGACGGGCTGAACCTGACATGGGAGACGCTGGAGGGCATAGCCAAACATAACGGGCCGTTGATCAGCTCGCCCGATGACGTGAAAAACCTGCCATGGGCCTTGCGTCATCTCGAATATTGGGAGCGCCTAGAGCTGCACACATATGCCGGGCCAGAAGCCCAAGTTGCGGCAATTTCCGATGATATTGCCTATAATAATCACGATATTGATGACGGGCTGCGGGCGGGGCTGTTTAGCGTGAAAGATATTTCCGAAGTCCCGATTGTGGGGCGTGTGTTTAGTGATGTCCGCGGGCGCTATCCCGGTATTTCAGAAGATCGTCTAATACATGAAGGCGTGCGGGATTTGATCGGGATTATGGTCTCTGATGTGTTGGCGGAGACGCGAGAGAGGCTGGCCGAGCATAACCCGAAAAGCGCCGACGATATTCGCGGGCTGGGGCGGGCCGTTGTAGATTTCAGTGCCGCCTTTCGAAAAGAAGAAGGCCCACTGCGTAAGTTTCTATTTGATAATATGTATAAGCACTACAAAGTGAACCGTATGATGGGCCAAGCCACGCGCGTGGTCAGCGAGCTGTTTGAGCTGTTTTTGTCCGATCCTGATATTTTACCCACAGAGCTGCGCCGTGAATGTGACGGGCCGAAGACAAAACACACCGCAAGAGTTGTCTGTGATTACATTGCAGCGATGACAGATACGCAGGCGATTGCGGAACATAAAAAACTGTTTTCAGTGTCGGGCTATTTATAATTTTTGCCTAAGCCTGTCATTTAACACCTATAGTTTAGCTTTTACGTGAAATATTTGCTAGTCTGGGGCCACGATTCGGCCAAAATTTGGATATTGGAACGATAAGAAGGGAAATATGGTAGATAAACGCAAAGATGAAATCGATCCTGATCTGAGGATTCATCAAGCTACAGAGCCTTTTGACGTGCAGGAACAGAACGGGCGGCGGGCTATGTGGCTCCTATTGGCGGGATTTGGTTTCCTGCTTTTGCTGGCTTTACTGATATTCAAAGTCTATCAGCCCGGTGTGCGTGACAGAGTGGTTCCGCCAACGATAAATGCTGACCGCACACCCTTTAAAGTGAAACCCGAAAATCCGGGCGGAGATATAACGCCTGACCAAAACAAAGAAATTTACAAGGTGATTGACGGTGAGGCTGTGGACGGGAGCGTCAACACAGTGGATAATGCTGAAAAACCTATCGATATTCCGGATAGCGCGAATATTATTGTCAAAGCACCAGAACCGATAACAAGACCGGCAGCGCCAGTCGTTACCACACCGCCCAAGCCCGCAAATACAGGCGGTGATTCAGTCTATGTAGCACAAGTCGCCTCTGTACGTTCACGCGCTGCGGCAGAAGATGTCTGGACGACAATAGAGCAAAAACATGACGCGCTTTTACCTGACCGCGCTTATGCCGATATTAAACGCGCGGATTTGGGTGATAAGGGTGTGTATTACCGCCTAAGGCTGGCAGGTATGGCCGATAAGGCAGCGGCGAACCGCTTATGCGAGCGTCTGGTCGCGCGTGGGCAGGCCTGTTTCGTGACGAAAAAATGAAGCCATCAGCCGTTATATTTGGCTTGTCAGGTCCAAAGCTAACAGCGGCTGAAACCGCCTTTTTTCGGGATGCTAATCCTTGGGGGTTTATCCTCTTTGGGCGTAATATTGAAAAACCAGATCAGGTTAAGCGGCTCACCTCAGAACTGCGCTCTGTCGTGGGACGCGATTGTCTTATCTTTATAGACCAAGAGGGCGGGCGCGTGCAGCGCTTACAACCTCCCCATTGGCGGCGTTATCCTTCCGGGGCAGATTATGCTTATTATTACGAAAAGAGCAGCTATGTCGGGCGACGTATTGCCTATCTGAATTACAGGCTGATCGCCGATGACCTCAGGCAGATAGGGATAAGTGCGAATTGCGCGCCTGTTTTGGATATACCTCAAATCTCGGCTGATCCTATTATTTCGGATCGCGCCTTGGGGCTGGATTCCGAGCAGGTTGTAGATCTGGCACATGCCGTCATAGCAGGGTTAATGTCAGGCGGGGTCGCCCCTGTTATTAAACATATACCCGGACATGGTCGGGCCAAGGTGGATAGCCATATGGCTCTGCCTAAAATAACTGAAACCCGCAGAACGCTTGAACGTTCAGATTATATGCCGTTTCGTTTGCTCCATGATGCGCCCATGGCCATGACAGCCCATGCGGTTTACACCCACGCCTCAAAGCAGCCTGTCACAGTTTCGCGAAAGGCTCTGGTAGAGATTATTCGGGCCAATATAGGCTATGATGGTTTGCTTATGTCGGATGATCTGGACATGAAGGCGCTCTCGGGCGGCTTGGCCTCAAAAACGCAAAAAGCCTTGAAGGCGGGATGTGATATTGCCCTGCAATGTTCGGGTAAAATCAAAGACATGGTCAATGTAGCTAAAGGGGCCAAGCCGCTGGCAGGACGGGCCTTGGAGCGGGCTGTGATCGCAGAATATAGCGCTGAACATATTTCTGAATTTGATCGCCGGGATACGATATCAGAGCTCTCCCATCTTATGCCGGATTGGGATATTGGCATATGAGCGACGAATTTCATGAAGACTTGAAATTTGAAGCCGCAGATGATGCTGCCGATGAGGGTTTGGGACTTTTCCTCGATATTGATGGTTATGAAGGCCCCTTACATCTTTTGCTCGAGCTGGCGCGTCAGCAAAAAGTCGACCTGGCTCGTATTTCTATTCTGGAACTGGCCAATCAATATATAGATTTTATCCAGACCGCCCAAAACTTACGCATTGAACTTGCCGCCGATTATCTGGTGATGGCCTCATGGTTGGCTTATCTGAAATCCCGATTGATTTTACCGCGCGCCGAAGATGAAACCATTATGCCAGAGGCCGAAGAACTGGCCGCGCATTTGGCCTTTCGCCTGCAAAGATTGGAAGTCATGCGCCGCGCCGCTGACGGCCTTTTCAGATTGCCGCAAATGGGCCAGAGCGTTTTTTCGCACGGCCAACCAGCAGGACTTCGCTCTCGCACCACGCCTTTATATCAGGCTGAGCTTTTTGATATTCTAAAGGCTTATGGTGAGAGCCGATCAAAATCGGTTATAAAACATTATAAATTTATTAAGCCGCCAATTTTATCCATTGAAGATGCGCGGGCGCGACTGCGGCGGGTCGTCATGTCGCTGGGTGTCAATGATGATGCGTGGACGCGCTTTGATAGTATCTTGCCTACACAAGACTATCTTAATTTGGACGTGCCTGAAAGCTCGGTCAAAGCGAGCACCTTGCTGGCCGGACTTGAGCTGGCCAAAGAAGGGGATTTGGAACTTCGCCAAACCTCAACTTTTGCGCCGATTTATGTGCGCGGCGTTAAAAAATCCGACAAGAGAGAGGGATAGAAAATGGGACAGGACCGCGTAGAAAAAGCTGCCCAAGGTATAGAGACCGGTGTCGTCAATCTGGCTGAGCGATTAAAAGGGCCAAATAACGCTACGGATATGGATCAGGAATTACGACTGCTCGAAGCGCTTTTATTTGCTGCGATTGAGCCGATTGACACAGAGACATTGCGCGAACGCATGCCAGAGGAATGTGATGTCGGGGCTTTGCTTGCGCGCCTGGCGCGGGATTATCAGGGACGCGGGGTTAATCTTGTGCGCGTTGCCGGGCGGTGGCGTTTTCAAACGGCGCCTGATCTGGAATCCCATCTTGTCGATATAAAAGAAACACCCCGAAAGCTCTCGCGTGCGGCTTTAGAAACATTGGCGATTATTGCTTATCACCAGCCCGCCACACGCGCGGAAATCGAGGATGTACGCGGTGTGTCTGTTTCTTCCGGGACGCTGGATGTGCTTATGGAGCTGGGCTGGATAAGATTGCGCGGACGTCGCCGCACGCCCGGTCGCCCTGTGACTTACGGGACGACGGAAGGCTTTTTGGCCCACTTTAACCTTGAGCAGATTTCTGATCTTCCGGGGCGTGATGATTTGAAAGCTGCCGGCCTTTTAGATCCGCGCTTGCCTAAGGATTTTGAAATGCCCACGCCTATGATGCCAGATGGTTTAACCGAGGGTGAAGACCCGCTGGAAGATGATGATGCGCAGGCAGAGTTCTTTGAAGATTTCCTATCCGGCGATGATGAAGACGTAAGTGAAGAATAAGGCAGGTTTATCCGCACTGTGATTGCTAAAGATAAATTAAGTTTAAGCGGGTTGAACCTTAGCCCTGAACGGGGTAAAAGCGGGCGTTAAAAGGAAGAAATCTATGACTCCCGGTCCATTACAAATACTTATCGTTCTTGTGCTTGCTATTTTACTGTTTGGCGGTAAAGGCAAAATTAGCTCCATTATGGGAGATATGGGCAAGGGGATTACGAGCTTCAAAAAGGGGCTTAAAGACGAAGTTGCAGATGCAAAAGATGCCGCGGAAGAGGCTATAAATGTTACGCCCAAAAAGGATGAAAAGTCCTAAAGATTTAGGCCTTTGAGGGGGCGCTTATGATACCTCAGCTCGGCTTTGCAGAAATCATTATTCTTATGTTGCTGGCAATTATTGTTGTCGGCCCAAAAGAGCTGCCTAAACTTATGCGCTCTATCGGGCAGGTCATGTCGCGTATGCGGGCATTGGGTAATGAATTTCGGCAGGCTTTTGATGATATGGGCGCGGAAGAGGAAATCGCGGAAATGCGGCGCGAAATCGAAGAGCTTAAAAAAATGGGATCTCTGGAAAACCTCTCTGACGAAGCCTTTGAGGAAGATATGCGCGCGCTGGACACTGAGTTGAGAACGGCAACAGATATGTCAACGCCCAAGGGTAAGAGCTAGGCCGTCATGAGCGCGACACCGAAAATCGAGACAGATATTGAGGAGATGGAGGCGAGCCGCGCCCCGCTTATGGACCATCTTTTGGAGTTACGCTCTCGTTTGATAAAAATGGTCATTGCCTTTGTGGTTGCCGCGATAATCTGTGCGCCGTTTTTGCGTCATATTCTCGATCTTCTCGTGCTGCCCTTTCAAAAGGCGATCTTTAATTATAACCAGAAACTCGCAGATAAAGATTTACCGCAGATTGATCTGAACATTATCGCGACCCACCCGCTTGAGACGTTTTTTGTCAAACTCAAATTGGCCATTTTCGGGGGGATTATTCTCTCATTTCCTATCATTGCCTATCAAATTTACCGTTTTGTTGCCCCAGGCCTTTATAAGAATGAGCGCGGAGCGTTTCTGCCTTACCTGATTATATCTCCCGTCTTGTTTATCCTCGGCGCGTCACTTGTTTTCTTTTATATCTTCCCATTCGTGATGGAATTTGCCCTTGGCCAACAACAAGGCCTCTCCAGTGGTGGCTCGATTGATCTGCTCACCAAAATCAGTGACTATCTCCAGCTCGCCATGACATTATTCCTAGCTTTTGGGCTGTCCTTTCAACTGCCCGTCGTCCTGAGCCTGCTGGGTCGGGCCGGCATTGTCTCATCTGCGGGTCTTAAGAAAGGCAGACGCTACGCCGTTGTCGGCATTGCGGCCTTTGCCGCCCTCGTGACACCACCGGACCCTATCACCCAAATAGTTTTAGGCGGGGCGATATTCCTCTTATACGAAATCTCTATTCTCTCGGTTCGTCTTGCGGAGCAAAAACCTGAGACGGTTGAGACTTAAAGTCAGAGACGCGCCTTTACCTCGCCGACAGGCTTCGCTAAGACGGGCGCGAAACAAACGAGTCAATTCATGCACGATATTAAAGCCATTCGCGAAAACCCCGAACATTATGACCAAT
Organism: uncultured Caulobacterales bacterium; assembly: GCA_964571595.1. Taxonomy (GTDB): domain Bacteria; phylum Pseudomonadota; class Alphaproteobacteria; order Caulobacterales; family Maricaulaceae; genus CALCKU01. The sequence goes on from CAZNCJ010000059.1 coordinate 6,730, forward strand.
TATGGTCTAAGCGTGGTTTAGAGCCGCTCTCACAGAAAATTCTCGACCAAGATGCGCTGATCCGAAAAGCCATGCAGGTGACACAAGAGGCAGAGGCCGCGCGTAATAAATCTTCTAAATTGATCGGCCAAGCCATGGCGAAAGGCGATAAAGAAGAGGCCGAACGCCTAAAGACAGAAGTTGCGGGCGCGAAAAATGTCATTGCCGCAATGGGCGCGCAAGTTGAGAGCGAAAAAGCACAGCTCAACGCCCTTTTATCAGGCCTGCCTAATCTGCCCTTTGCCGATGTCCCCGAAGGTGAAGATGAGGACGCAAATGTCGAACTCCACAAATTCGGGGAACCAACAAAGCTGGATTTTGAGCCTAAAGACCATGCCGATCTCGGCGAAGCTTTGGGGATGATGGATTTTGAAACTGCCGCCAAAATGAGCGGTTCGCGTTTTGTTGTGCTCTCAGGCTTGCTTTCGCGCCTTGACCGCGCACTGGCGGCTTTCATGCTGGATTTACAGACGGGTGAGCATGGTTATACGGAAACCACGCCGCCTTTCTTAGTCCATACGCATACAATGTACGGGACGGCGCAATTACCCAAATTTGAGGATGATCAATACCGCATTGCGGATTTTAACTTGGCAGAGCTTGAAAAACGTACACGCGAGCAGGCCCCAGAAACTGACGGTGTGGCTTTTATGGGTGAAGCTATTCGTGAAAACAGCATGTGGCTTTTGCCAACAGCCGAGGTGGCGCTGACTAATATAGTACGTGAAAGTATTGTAGAACCGGATACACTTCCCCGTCGCATGACAGCACATACGCCGTGTTTTAGACGCGAAGCGGGTAGTGCGGGGCGTGACACAAAGGGCATGATACGCCAGCATCAATTTAATAAGGTCGAGCTTGTTTCAATCACCCATCCTGATGAGAGTGAGGCGGAACATAAGCGCATGTTGGGGTGTGCCGAAGAAGTCCTAAAACGCCTTAAACTGCCTTACCGCGTGGTGGAGCTGTGTACGGGTGATCTTGGGTTCGGGGCGCGGCGTACATTTGATATTGAGGTCTGGCTGCCCAGCCAGAACACTTACCGCGAAATTTCAAGCTGCTCGAATTGCGGGGACTTCCAAGCCCGCCGCATGAATGCCCGGTATAAACACGCTGAAAAAGACAACCGCTTTGTCCATACGCTTAATGGCTCGGGCCTTGCCGTAGGCCGTACGCTTGTGGCCGTGCTTGAGAACTACCAAAATGCAGATGGCTCGGTGACAGTCCCTGATGTGTTAGTCCCGTATATGGGCGGCGTGGAGCTGATCAAGTAGTGCGTATATTACTCACCAATGATGACGGTGTCGGGGCAACGGGCTTAAAAATCCTTAGAGAGATAGCCGAGAAACTCTCTGATGATGTCTGGGTGTGCGCACCTGAAACCGAACAATCCGCCGCCTCGCGGGGAGTGTCTTTACATAATCCCGTGCGTCTGCGGCGCTATGAAGATAAAGTCTATTCCGTTTCCGGTACGCCGACAGATAGCGTGATTGTGGCTTTAAAAGAATTATTTACGGACGGTGAGAAATTACCAGACCTTGTACTTTCGGGCGTTAATCGCGGGCAAAACCTTGCCGAAGATGTGACGTTTTCGGGCACGATTGCAGGGGCCTTGCAGGGCATGCAAATGGGTATCCCTTCTATTGCTCTGTCATTAGCGCGCGGCTTTCAGGGCGCAAAGAGCCTGCCGTGGCAAACGGCTTTAGCGCACGGACCTGATTTGATTTCCTCGCTCGTAAAGCAGGGATGGCCGGATGACGTTGTACTTTCTGTGAATTTTCCCGACGCAGAACCAGAGGCTGTTAAGGGTGTGCAAATTACACGGCAGGGCAAGCGGGATTTTCAAATGAGTAATGTTGATAAGCGTGACCATCCGCGCGGGGGGCATTATTTTTGGCTCACTTACGGGGCGGCTCTTTCAAACCCGCCGCAAGGCACAGATTTACGCGCTATATATGACGGCTATATTTCCGTCACGCCTTTGCATACGGACCTGACACATTCCGACGCGATAGCGGCGCTACGAGAAGAGTTTTCATAAACCCGCCAACGAAGGACGCTCGCATATGATGGACCCGGCAATGATGGACATGATTATGTCGCTTCGCGGGCGGTCTATTTCTGATACGCGAATATTGCGGGCTATGGAAGGCGTGCCAAGGCGGGCCTTTGTCCCGCTTAATTTACAAGATAAAGCCTATCATAACCAAGACCAGCCCATTGCATGTGGGCAAAGCCTGTCAGATCCTTTCACGGTCGCGGTCATGTCGCAAATGCTTGAGGTGGAACCGGATCATAAGCTCCTCGAGATCGGCACAGGGAGCGGATATCACAGTGCCGTTTTGTCCAAAGTGACAAAACGGGTCTATTCGGTTGAGCGCTATAAGCAATTAATTGCTGAGGCGGAAGCGCGATTGCAGGGTTTGGGCATATATAATGTTGTCCTCCGCCACGGCGACGGGCGCTATGGCTGGAAGGGGCAGGCGCCTTATGACCGTATCATTGTAACCTGTGGCCTGATTGCTGCCCCAGAAATGTTGTTAGATCAACTCGCGCCGTCCGGTATATTAATAGCCTCGATTGACGGCCAGTTGACGAAGTTTACCAAAGCCCGGTCGCGTATTTCTGAGACAATATTGCTACCTCTCTCATTGCCAATCATAGAATCTGGCAAGTCCAAGTCACTTTAATCCGGAATTATCCGCTGCTTTCACGGCCTTTTCTCGCGTGAAGGAAAATCATTTATTTTTACGAAGGATTAACCCTGTTTCGCTCATAAGCGAGGTTGAACATTTATGTTTTTATCAAAAGGTTATAATTATGCGTGATAAAACAAGACTGCTTTTCGTTATCTCGGCGTCCGTAACGGCATTGGTCGTAAGCGGCTCCTCAACAGCTCAAACCAATCGGATCGTTGAGCCTGTCCCGCAATATAAATCGCTTGATAGCCTACCGATTGAATATACAGACAGCGGCGTCATCAAAGCCCAGCATATCCGCCCGGGAGATATTAGTCCTGAGGAATATGCTTTATTGCTGGAAGAAGCAGACCGTATTCGTGCCTATCAGTCCCATCAAGGGGCCTATACAGGCATTTCATATGATACGGCTGTAACCTCTCAGGCAACTCCAGCACAAACGACGAGCTCTTATTCACAGAGCGCCTCTTATGGTATCGAGCTTTATGAAGCCCCGCTTGTGGCCTCGGCTCCTGTCACACAGGCAGCAATCGGTGCGGCAAAGTCCCATTACGTTGTTAAGGGTGACACGCTCTATAATATCTCTAAGCGCTTTGGGGTCTCAGTAACTGAATTGAAGCAGGCCAATAATTTGAATGATAATGCCATTTCATTAGGACAAAGCTTAACCATACCGGGCCAGACATCGTCCAATCTGCATTCAACCGTGCAAAATTACGCGACGCATACAGTTTCTGAAGCGCCAGCATCATCGGCTTTTCATAAAAACATTCAATCCGTGCCAGCCGTTTCTTCAAGCACAAATTCTGGTATTTATGCGGTCTTGCCCAAAGATACGCTTTACGGTATTTCCCGTCGTGCCTGCGTAACAGTTGGGGCTTTAAGCCAAGCTAATAATATCTCGGACCCCTCTAGTCTGGTTCCAGGACAAAAACTTGTCATGCCAAGCGGGCATTGCTTGTAAAAATTGTCGTTAAAGACCTTTGAAACTGCAGTCTCTGCAGTTTTTCCTGCATTTTTAGAGCGTAATGGCTCAAAATCACTCGCTTTTTAAGATTGCGCTCTTTCCGACATTGCATCTGTGTCCATCATGACTATATAGGATCAAACCTATTGCGTTTGAGCGTTTATAAAAAGTCTTTTGGAAGGGGAAATACATGTTTAATTTGATCATGCAGACGGGCGCACCAGCTGGCGGAGCCTTTGCGCAAATATTCCCGCTTATTCTGATTTTTGTGATTTTTTATGTCTTTCTTATCATGCCACAGCAAAAGCGTATGAAGCAGCACAAAGCCATGCTGGCTGCGATTGTCCGCGGCGACAGTATCGTCACAAATGGCGGGCTGATCGGCAAGGTCAAGAAAGTCAATGACAATGAGCTGACCGTTGATCTTGGCGGCGGGACAGAAGTTAAAGTTCTACAATCAATGGTCGCTGATGTTCGTAATAAAACAGTGCCGGCAAATGATAGTGGTAAGAAGTCCAAGAAATAGGATTGGCAAAGGCGTCTGAGATAGGCGCTTTAAACACGGTTTAGGGATAGAATATCCATGCTATATTTCTCCAAGTGGAAAACCATATTGATTTTGGCGGGCATATTGCTTGGTTTTTTACTGGCCATGCCAAATGTTATGCCGGAAAAAATGCGCGAAAATATGCCCGGCCCTTTTCAGCGGACTTTAAATCTCGGCCTTGATCTACAGGGCGGGGCGCATATGTTGCTCGAAGTGGATGTCTCCAGCGTACTGGCACAAGCCTTGGAAAATGAGCGCGAAACTATCCGCCAAGCCTTTAGCGAGGCGGGGCGTATCCGTACAGATTATCTGCGTGTTGAAGATAATGCCGTGATTGGTAAAATCCGTAAGGCTGAGGATATTGATCCTGCTTTTAAGGCCTTAGATGGCACCTCAACATCAATTGATCCAACCGCATTAAACTCCGGTAAAACAACAAAAATTGAGCGTACGAGTGATAGTACATTCCGTGTCACTATCACGCCCGATAATATTGACTCCATTAAAAAGCGTACCATCGCGCAATCTATCGAGGTCTTGCGCAAACGGATCGACCCGACAGGGACAACCGAGATGACATTGGCGCGCGAAGGGGATGACCGTATCCTCTTACAGGTTCCTGGGGCTAAAAATGTCGACGAGATTAAAAGCCGGATTAATAAAACCGCTAATCTGAGCTTTCACATGGTGCGGGCAGAAAGTAATTCAGAAGCCGCCATGCGCCTCGCAGCAGAGGGGAAATTACCGCCTGGCGCCGCCTTTTTTAAGGAACAACGCGGCGGGGCTCTCATTGTAGAGCGTCGCACAAAAATCACGGGCGAATGTTTAAAATCGGCCAGTGAAGGCCTGCATCCCACGGGAAATTATCCGATTGTAAACTTTGGCTTTAATATCAGATGCGCCCAGATATTTGGCGACCTGACGGCGAAAAATGTCGGCAGGCGTTTTGCCGTTGTGCTTGATGAAGAAATCATAACCGCGCCTAATATTAATTCCCCCATTACGGGCGGCGCTGGATTTATCGAGGGTAGTTTTACGATTGAGAGCGCGCGTGAGCTGGCCTTACTCCTAAATGCAGGGGCCTTGCCTGCCAAGCTGGTCATTGTAGAAGAGCGTACTGTCGGAGCGGAGCTTGGCCAAGACGCGATTAATGCCGGTAAAATCGCCTCTATCATCGGGCTGATCGGCGTGGGTATTTTCATGTTCTTATCTTACGGCCTGCGTTTTGGCGCGATTGCCAATATGGCACTCTTTACCAATATTGTGCTGATCGCGGCGGCCTTATCGCTGATGGGCGCAACCCTGACATTACCGGGTATTGCGGGGATTATCCTGACGATTGGTATGGCGGTTGATGCCAATGTTCTGATCTTTGAGCGTATCCGAGAAGAAACCCATATTGGCCGCCCGCCAGTTAACGCGATTGAGACAGGTTATAGACGCTCCTTAGCGCCTATTCTGGACGCCAATATTACAACGCTTATTGCTGCCGTGACGCTCTATTTCGTCGGTTCAGGCCCCATTCGCGGATTTGCGGTAACCTTGGCAATCGGGATTGTCATGTCAGTATTTACGGCGATTGTTTTTGCCCGCCTCTTAACGGCGACATGGTTGCGGGGCACACGCCCGAAAACCTTGCCCATTTAGTGCTGATTGAGAAAGTTAGAAAGCCAAGATCATGAAAGATATTTCTCTCGTCCGTCTTTTGCCAATGGAACCCAAAGTTCCGTTTATTTCTCTGCGTAAAATTGCGGCAGTGCTCTCCATTTTGGCGCTGATTGCCTCGGTCTTTTTATTCACAAGCCGTAATCTGAATTACGGTATTGATTTTACCGGTGGGACAGTCTTAGAAATTGATACAGGCGCAACGCCTGAACTTGATAAAATCAGACCGATACTTAACGGTTTGGGCATGGGGGATATGGGCTTGCAAAATATCCGTCCACCGCTTGATTCAACTGTTGACCATGACTTTGTCCGTATCACCATCCCGCTCCAACCTGAAACGGAAGAGGACGGGGCAGCAACCCAGCAAATCGCGCTGGAGAAAGTCAAGGATACGCTGCGGAACGAGGTCAGTGATTTCACTGTCCGAAACCAAGGCGTGGTCGGCTCAAAAGTCTCGGGCGAACTCCGCGAAAAGGGTATCCTTGCTATCGTCCTCGCGCTGGGCATGGTCTTGCTCTATATCTGGTTCAGGTTTGAATGGCAGTTCGCTGTCGGCGCTGTGCTGGCCTTGTTCCATGATGTCTTGCTTACCATTGGTGTGTTCTCTCTCACCCAGCTTGAGTTTAACCTCTCAATCATTGCCGCGATTTTGACGATTGTGGGCTATTCCCTCAATGATACGGTGATTGTGTATGACCGTATTCGGGAGAACTTGCGTAAATATAAGAAAATGCCTTTGCCTGAAGTGCTAAACCTGTCGATTAATGACACGCTTTCGCGGACCATCCTGACCTCTATGACAACCTTACTCGCGCTTGTCGCGCTCTATATACTTGGCGGTGAAGGCCTGCGCGGCTTCTCATTTGCAATGATCTGGGGCGTGTTTGTCGGAACCTATTCCTCGATCTTTGTGGCCTCACCGCTCTTGCTCTTGCTCAAGCTGCGCCGCGGGGTCAATACGGGCAATGAAGAGGCCACTGCCTAAAGCGACTGATAGGGTTTTACAACCATCCCACCTTCCCCCGCCCGATACGCAGAACAGCCCGCCCGATAATGCGGTCTTTTGTGACGCGGCCCAAAATCGCGTCAGGGGTTGAGGCTTTATTATCACCGCTAAAGTGTAAATACTCTCCGTCAATCTCTGCGAGGCGTTTGACGATAATGCCAAGGTCCATATGGTCGATGACATAAATAAACCCCGACGCGTAACGCCGAGGTTTTTTAATCACGATATAATCGCCGTCTTCCAGAGCGGGCAACATGCTTGCGCCCTGGATTTTGACGAGTTTAAACACGCCTAGAGCGCGGGGATGACAACATCCACATTCGGAGC
>CAZNCJ010000060.1:0-13796 GCA_964571595.1 uncultured Caulobacterales bacterium
AGCGCGTAAATATAGTTTCTTTCAAAAACACGACACTTAAAATCGCGGTAAAGACCGGCATCATCAAGGTGAGCGGTACTATGACCGAAACTTCGTATTTTTTTATCAGATCAAAATACTGACCATGGGCTATTATAGACACAGCAAGCGCGCCGTAAACAGCGGTAATCAGAAGCGGCACTTTCGCCTCTCGCCAAATCTCCACATGCCCGCTCTCGAAAACACTCGTCGCAAAACTCATCACAACCAAAACCAGAAAGGCCATCCATGCCACATAAACTTGCCAGCTAATATCTCCCACCTTCTTCATGAGCACGGAACCAACCGCCAAAGACAGATACGCCACCATCACATAGATAAGCCCAATATCCGGCCTGAGGCCTTGGGGCTCGTAAATCATGACCATGACCCCGATAAAGGCGCCAAATATTGCCAAGCCGCGCACCCATCCGATTTTCTCCCTAAGGAAGATCACAGATAAGATGGTCGCAAACGGTATTAACATCTGCGCGACAATTGAGCTTCCCGCCGCGGGTGCGGTTTGCAGTCCCGTATATAAAAAAGCCAGATGTATCGGCCCCACACAGGCACAGACTACCAGCAATGTTAGGAATTTTTCAGGGCGAGGTTTAAATAAAAACACCCCCATAAAGAGCAGGACACAAGCAGCCCTGACGGCTGCGAGTAAAAAGGGTGGAACCGGAAAGCGGCCCAACGCCCAAGCCGAGAGCACAAAATTACCTGCCCATGCCAAACAGCATATCATCAGCAAGGTAAAATCGCGCATAGTCATGCTTGCGGTGTACAATAGCCATCCACAGAGTCAAAGCATCTCTTAAAATCATCTACAAATAAGGGCGTTCAATTTTATTGGCGTAAAATTTGCATTTGTTCATACCTATTTGTTCTTAGTAGGGAAAAGGCAATGATATTAGCGGATTGGACATTTGATCATTCAGAGAAATTCCAAAAAGACACCTTCATGGTTAATCACAACCTTTTGTCGACGGGTCTGTTTTCAGATGAGGCCTTAATCGACCTCTTAAATCGTCACCCAAGGGATCATCTGGACGTGTGTACACATAGCGATCATCCTGTCTATCAATATAAATTTCGAACCGGTGATGTTCGCGATGTTAAGGGCGAAACCATACTTGAAGCGGTGAAAGCCGGAAGTATCTGGATTAACATGCGCAAAGCCATGAATATCCACCCCGAATATAAGGCCGTTTTAGATGAGATGTATGGTGAGATTGCGCAAAATACGGGCAAAAAACCCTATAATGCCAATGGCGGTATTCTGATCTCATCCCCTATCGCCAAAGTGCCCATGCATTTTGACGCCACCGAAACCATTTTATGGCATATAAGGGGTACAAAACGTATTTTCTTCTATCCCAATACGACTGACTTTCTGGCCGATGAAGATTATGAAACCTATATGTTCCGTCGGTCTGAAGACTACCTGCCCTATCAAGACAGCATGAAAGAGGCTGCCACAGTCTATGATTTACATGAGGGCGATATGGTTACTTGGCCGCTTAACACCCCGCACCATGTCGAAAATTTGACTTATTGCATCTCTGTCACGACTGAATATTCAACATTTGAAAGCTCGGTTAAAAATGCGGGCATGTACACTAATGCGGTCTTAAGGCATAAATTAGGTCTAAATCCAAATTGGCAGAGAGCTTCAAAACCGCAAAAATATATCAAAGCTGGAGCCGGTCTTGTTTTGCGCAAAATAGGTGTCTTAGACACACTTGATGTAACAGATGTCGTAGACTTTAAGCTCGACAAAAGCCTGCCTGGTTATATCCGCGACATTGAACCTTTTACACGCGCTTTTTAAAGCCGCGCAAAGCTCGGCAATATCGCGTAACGTACACCCGAGCTATTTTTGAGAGAGCCTGACAGGAGCTTTCGCCCCGCGTAATGTCAGCTCGACAACACCTTTGGCTTTGTCCACTACAATCATTTCGGCATAAGGCTCGAGTTTTCCAAACTCTATCAGCTTGGCTTTTTTATAGACGGCCCGGTCACTACACGTCATATCTGCGGTGCCTATAATATCAACAAGGGTGGCAAGTTGTTCAGAATTAAAGTCAGCAGATCTGACTTGTGATGTAATCATTGCCGAGAGTTGATTATCATAATTGGCCTGGATTGCATCTTCCGTCTCACCTTGTGCTTGAATGAAATAGCTTTGCAGCAAGAGATTATGCGCAGTTTTAAAATGACTGTGATGAGAAGCGGGTACGGAAGAAGAAACAAGCTTTGCCGTGCAGGCACATCCGGAAGTGTTCGGTACCCCGTCTTCAAAAAGAAAGTTTTGGTCATCATAATTGCGCTCACATTGCGCCACGAGTCTCATATCAGGTTCTGAAAGATTGAGATATTTGTTGACCTGATGTCCCTGCAAGGCTGTATATCCAAAACCTGATAATAAAAGAAACGGCAAGGTGACAGTTTTTGATCCTCTCTTTTTTATTTAAGCTACGAAAATTTCGTAGATTACTTAAAATTCGCAATCCGCGCCGAACCTGACCCGCTCCAATATCATCGAGATTAAGCATAATACCCCCAAAACTCTATCTAGGGGAACAGACTTACATTTTTGCTAGGAAATAGGGATAATTTTGGCTTAACAAAAGCCCTAATAAGTTAGTCGACGGTCCAGCCTTCAGGCGTTTTATGCGCGTCAATGATAGGGCCGTCGCCATCATCGGTCTTTGGGGTGTTAAGGGCTGTCTCGAACTGAGCTTCCATTTCAGACTTCATGGTTTCAAATTGCCCTTTGGGGCCTAAAGGCTTGCCTAATAACTTTGCCCGAGTCCACAAAATAGCGAAAACAGCCAAACCCAGAATGATTAGTCCTGAAATAACAAAAAACGCAAAAGCGGCTGAAAAAGCCAGCATAAAGAAACCGCCAATAGCGGCAGCGATTAATACAAGACCTCTGATAAGGTTTTGTACGACACCGCCTCTGCCCGCAATATTATACGTGTTACTCATAGCCTTTCTAATTTCGTGTTTAAGAAGGCTTTCGTCAAGCCCCTACCTCTAAAAATCTAATTGATTGAGAAGTTTTAATCTTATCAGAGGCCTAAATCGGGCCTGTAAATGCAATATATCCCCTATAACAGTATACATATTATCCTACGCTCTTAAGTTTCATTCAGCCTCTGTTAACTCTCGTTTTATCATGACAGTCCTCTAATGATTCATAAAGAGGCACTCATGAAAACCCTTTCTATTACACTTACATCCCTTGCTGTTCTTTCACTATCAGCATGTGCAACCTTCACGGCTAGTCCGCAGGACGCTTTACTTGCGGGTATCGCGGCAGAAAATATCAAACCCCTACCAAGTGATGACGCAGCCGCAGACGCAGCATCTGCGTCAATTGATCTTAACCCCCTCTCAGTTGTCGCACCTGATGTCGTTTTGGCCGAAAGCCAGATCCGCTCAACCTTTACCGATCCGACTTGCGGTCAATTTAGCATGAATACACTGGCCTTTGCAGCCACTCCCGAACTGCCCACAGGCGGTGCCAGCTTAGGCACAGGTATTCTCAAAACGCTCATTATGGGCACAATAGCCGGTGCAGCCTCTGGCGGCGTCGCTAGTCTGGGTATAGGCAGTGCCTTTATTGAAACAGCTGTTGCGGGCACGGCTAACCAAATCGTCTTTAACGGCACACGACCTATTGTTGACAAAGTCATCCCGGATATTGGCGTGTCTGTAACCAGTGCTGAAAAAATGACTGAAATCAAAACAGCCGCAGAGCGTCTGGGTTGTGCTGAGCCAAGTTGGGCTGGAAAACTCAGCACTATTGAGGCGGGAGCCCTACTCACGAAACTAAACGCTGAAGGTGAAGCTGCGCGCGCCGCTGAAAAAGCCGCACTCGAAGCAGCTGAGGCAGCCACTAATTAAACTGGCTGAGCCTGATTTCAAACGCATGATGAAAAAGCCCGCTACGCGCGGGCTTTTTTTATTTCTGCATAGGCCTTATTAATCATCGCCATTTTATGATTTGAAAGGCCGATTAATTCCCGCGGCAGACCGCGCGCGACAATACGGTCAGGATGATTTGCCGCCGCCATACGTCGGTAAGCACGTTTTAGGGCCGCATCACTTATGTCTTCATCCACACCCAAGATCAAATAGGGGTCATCTGCAGCCCGTCCCATATGCGCAATTTTAATGCGGTTGAACTCACGATCTGAAAACCCAAAAATTTGCCCCACTCTTTTCAAGAAGCCAAGCTCGTCATCCGTCATAACGCCGTCCGCTAGGGCGATATGAAACAGACCGTCTAAAACATCTTCCAGCGCAGCAGGTTGAGCTCTAAATTTTCGTGTAATTATACGCGCATAGCGCTCATATCCCAAAGTCGTTTGACGGGCCAGATCAAAGAAACGAGCAATCCCGGCTTCATCTTCGGGACTCGCTTGGAAAACGGTTTTAAACGCATCGACCTCTTGGCGCGAGACACTGCCATCTGCCTTGGCCATTTTCGCCCCAAGCGCAATTAAAGCAGCCGCGACCCCGCCTTGATCTAGAATGCCGGGACGACCATTTTTATCAAGTAAAGGCGGCGGGCCAAATAAGCGCGCACCTGCCGATAAAATTGACTGCCAGAGACTCATATAAAGCATGTGCCCTAAACAGGGAGAAAATTCAATCTTGCGATGTCATTAGACTCACATAAATGCGCTGATCTTAATGTGCCTGATTAATGTACGGACTGTGACGCTGTCTTATGCAAGCCTAAAACCCGTCCCACAGAATAGGCTAGCTCTGGGCGATTAAGCGTATAAAGATGGAAATTCCGCACGCCCTTTTCAGACAGCTCAGACGTCAACTCTGCGGTAAGCGAGGCCGTGAGTAATTGACGGGTCGCTGGGTCATCATCCAAGCCTTCGAAAAGGCCGTTATACCAATTTGGCACGCTCACGCCGCACATATCTGACATGCGTTTTAAGCCTTTAAAATTGGGCTGGAGCATTAATCCGGGTATAATTGGAATATCAATACCCGCATCTAATACCTTATCCTGAAACCGTAAAAAGACGTCCGGTGTAAAGAAAAACTGTGTGATAGCGCGTGTGGCCCCCGCATCCTGCTTACGTTTTAAATTATCAAGTTCTTCCTGCCAATTTGCACTTTCAGGATGACGTTCGGCATAAGCGCTCACAGAGACTTCAAAATCTGCTACAGCTTTAAGACCCGCAACCAGATCAGATCCATAAGCATAGCCCGTATCCTGAGGTTCGTAGCGCGTACCAATACCGTCCTTTGGGTCCCCGCGCAGCGCCACAATATGGCGCACACCCGCCTGCCAAAATTGTCTAGCAACAGCGTCAATCTCGTCGCGCGTAGCGCCAACACAGGTGAGATGGGCCGCCGGATTTAACGTGGTTTCACGGGCCATTCTGGCCACAGTTTTAAGGGTGTTTTCTTGCGTGGAGCCACCTGCCCCGTAAGTCACAGAGACAAAGTCAGGGTTTAAGCTCTGTAATTTTTCAACGCATGACCATAGCGATTTTTCCATCGCTGCAGTCTTGGGCGGAAAGAACTCAAAACTTACCCCAATATCATCGCGCCCACGGGCAGCGGTTCGGGCTATCGAGCCCGTCTTAGGCTCTTCATTCCACGCATCGTTTGCAGACTCGGCCTGACTATGCACCAGTACCATATTTCTCGCCTATTTGTTGGGGTTTTTGCCCAAGCCATATTTTGACATTAGGTTTGCCTTCGGGTGTTTCGATATGTTCAGATTTGAGGCTCTCTATACCGACCTGCCCAAACCATTGCGCAATATCAACATCACTAAATCCAAGTCTGCGATGAGCGTAAAGTTCTCGGAACTCATCAAATAAATGTTGTTCAAAATCAACAATTAGCAAAAGCCCGCCCGGCATCATGATACGAGCAGCCTCGGAAATCGCCTCTAACGGGTCTTCAAGATAATGCAAAACCTGATGTAATGTCACCAGATCGGCAACAGACATATCCAATGGCGTGGCTTGAAGGTCGCCTTGCCTGACCGAGATATGGCTATATTGATTTCTCACCAGATTAGAGCGCGCCACTTTTAGCATGTCTGTATTATTATCTATGCCAGAGCCGCGCTTGATACAATCAGAGAAGACTTCAAGGACCCGGCCCGTACCCGTGCCCAAATCCACCATATATTCATAGGTTTTATCGCCGATCAGCGCCCGCATGCGCTTTTCAATATCGGCTTGGGGCAAATACTCATCCCCTAATTGACCCCGATCATTCGCAACATTGGCAAAAAAGGCTTCTGCCGCCTTTGCCCGTTCAACGCGCACCTGCTCTAGACGCTTACGGTCTGCGGCTAATATGGCGTCATCTTCGGGCAAGATTGCCAGAGTTGTCGCCACAAGGGCTGTTATTTCCTGATTGGAGCGTTTTATACGTGAAAACACCCAACTGCCCTCTTTAAGGCGTTCTATTATGCCAGCGCCCTCTAAGGCATTGATATATTGTGTGATACGGGGCTGAGATAATCTTAATATCTGAACCAGCTCCGAGACGGTCAGTTCTCCGCGTGATAAGAGCGCTAATATACGCAATCTCTCGGAGTGACCCAGTACTTTTAAGGCTGTCGCAATTCTATCCATAAAGGCTCGATAGCACAGCCGAATTGAAAAGTATATAAGAAAATCTTTATGTCTTTATATATTTTATTTTTTACATTAATAACAAAGCTTTAGCTGTCTTAAAATTAATGATCGAGACAGAAAAGCGACATAATCATTCAGCACTGATTCAGCATTGTTATGACCATATACGCGCCAATAGGAGGAAATTACATGCGCCAATTAATCTTATCTACTATACTCGTTACATCAGCAAGTTTCACCACGCTTGCTGTACCACAAATGGCTTTTGCACAAAACCCAAATGCGCAAGAAGCCCGTAAACAATCAAAACAAGCTAAAAAGAATGCGCGTGAAATCGCCAGAAAAGAAAGAGAAGAACTTCGCGATATTCGACGAGAAGACCGCGAAATTTCCAGAGAAGACCGTGCAATTCAGAGAGAAGATGCCAGATTAGAGCGCGAATTGGCAAAAGAAGACCGTGAAGCCAGTCGGGCATTAGCAGCAGAAGAAAGAACCGCTAAACGCGCTGAGCGAGAAGCCATGAGGGAAGAAGCCCGTATCTTACGCGAGGAAGAAAAAGAACTGCGCGCACAAGAAAGAGAATTTGATAAAGAGGCAAAGCTCGCAGACAGGCGTAGTGACGAAGCTGGCCGTGAAGCCAGAAAACTTGAGCGTGAGGCGCGTAGAGCTGATAGTCGTGCAGAACGCGAGGCCCTGAGAGAAGAGGCCGCTCTTCTCAGAGAGGAAGAAAAAAGTGCAAGAACGGCAGAGCGGGACTTGAAAAAGCAGGAAAGACAAGCCCGCAAAGACGCCAGAAATGCAGAACGCGAGGCCCGCAGGGCGGAACGAGAACTGCGTGAAGTGGAGTTAGATGACGACGAGGATTAGACTCGGTCATAGTTTCTTATTTGTGATAGCTTCCGCATTGTGGGCGCCCTGCGGAAGCTATTATGTCATGCTCATTGCGCGTTTAAAACTCACTCTATGTGCGAAGAAGTTATCTACACGCTCAGTCCAACACTGATATGCACATATCCCGCGCGCGCTCTAAAGTCATGCGAGAGCTGGCCGTTTTCGCCATTATCCTGAGACCAGAATATACACTTAGAAACAGGCCGGCCGTTTTCTCAACCTGTTTGTCAGGCCAGTCCGGATTTACCTGCTTAATCGGAACGCTCAGAGCCGTTTCTAAATCATTGTACGCTCGCGTGATGAGATTGCGTATATCTGTATCATGGGCGGCGAAATCTGCGGAGGCATTACAGAGGAAACATCCCCGCCTGTCCTGCTCATTCCAAACCGCATTAATCGGGGCCGATAAAAATGCTATTAGGCGCTCTCTGGGGGGCACAGAAGTTTCATCACGAAGGGTGCTCACGGTCTTTTGTACAATATTTTGATCATAATGTTGCAGGGCTTGGAGATACATGTCCTGCTTATCGGAAAAAACTTTATAAAGAGAGCCCTTTCGCAAACCTGTGGCGTCTACAATGTCGCTAAGTTTGGTGGCCTCATAGCCAAATTGCCAAAATACTGACATGATTTTTCCTAGAACTTCATCCTCATCAAATTCGCGGGGACGCCCGACTTGCCCCGTTTTTTTATTCGTCATTATGACCTCACAAAATCGTTATTCTTTTATTGTTGACCATACGGTTAAAAATAGATTAGTAGCCACTCATTACTAATTTTAGACCAAATGGTCAAGAAAAAAGGAAAACTCAATGTTTAACACAAAAACCCTCGCACTTACTGGTGCTGCCTTACTGGCCTTATCACTCAGCGCCTGCTCGCAATCCAATACAACGACTACGCAGAACTCCGCGCCCAGCCCCGCAACAAGCCAAGCCCAAAATCTTGGCGCCTTAGCTTCCGGGACATTTTCGAGCCGCTCTGATCATATCACAACCGGTCTTGTCACTTTGGTAAAAACCTCTGATGGTTATTATCTGGAATTTGCGGATGACTTCACCTTGGACGGAGCGCCTGATCCCATCGTAGCGATTGGCAATAACGAGAAATATTCCAAGAACAACAAGCTGGGCGCGCTTCAAAATATTACAGGAAGCCAGAGCTATTCGCTTCCCGCAAGTTTTACGCCTGGTGAATTTTCACAGGTTTATGTCTGGTGTGAGAAATTCGATGTCCCTCTAGGCGTCGCAACTCTGGCCAGCAATTAGGATCGCTCTATATATAGTGCGTTAGTCCTCTAAACAGACGCATTAAGAGCGAGAGGCGGCAAGGGATACCTTGTCGCCTCATTTGCGTTTAGCGCTCGAATTTTACGAATTTCAACTTTTTAGGCATATCGGCATCTGGGCCAAGGCGGCGCTTTTTATCCTCGATATAATCCGCAAAATTACCCTCAAACCATTCCACATGGCTATCGCCTTCATAGGCCAGAATATGGGTCGCAACGCGGTCAAGGAAGAAACGATCATGGGAAATCACCACGGCGCAGCCCGGAAACTTTTCAAGGGCAACTTCGAGGGACGCCAATGTCTCGCGGTCAAGATCATTGGTCGGTTCATCGAGCAATAACAAATTGGCCGGACGTGTCAGCATTTTAGCCAGGTTTACACGGTTACGTTCCCCGCCAGATAATTGACCGACATTTTTTTGCTGATCTGTACCTTTAAAGTTAAAGGCCCCCAGATAGGCTCGGCTCGGAACTTCGCGCTTACCGAGCTGTAATATATCCAGCCCGTCAGAAACCGCCTCCCAAACATTTTTGGAATTATCAAGCGCGTCGCGATTTTGGTCCACATAACCAAGCTCAACCGTCTCCCCCACCTTAAAAGTCCCCTCATCAGGGCTCTCATCGCCTGTGATCATTTTAAACAATGTGGTTTTACCTGCACCATTTGGCCCGATAACACCAACAATCCCCCCGCGCGGTAATTTAAAGGATAGATCCTTGATCAATAATTTATCGCCAAAGCCCTTAGACACATTATTGGCCTCCACAACAATATTGCCGAGCCTTTCGCCCATTGGAATACGGATTTCGGCGTGTGAGACGACCTCGTTTTCAGCCGAATCGCGCAAGGCTTCATAAGCAGAAATACGGGCCTTGGATTTACTTTGGCGCGCTTTGGGATTGGAGCGTATCCATTCCAATTCGCGCTTCAGCGCTTTTGCCTTAGAATCGCTTTCGCGTCCCTCTTGCGTCATACGCTTGTCTTTGGCCGCCAGCCATGAGGAATAATTTCCTTCATGTGGATGAGCGCGCCCTCGATCAATTTCGAGGGTCCATGTGGTAATATTGTCGAGGAAATAGCGGTCATGGGTAATGAGGATGATCGCGCCGTTATATTTAACCAGATAGTTTTCCAACCACGATACGGTTTCAGCATCCAGATGGTTGGTCGGCTCATCGAGCAATAAAAGATCAGGCTTTGAGAGTAAGAGGCGGCAAAGGGCAACGCGTCTGGCTTCCCCGCCCGAGAGATTATCTACAGGGCTATCTTTAGGCGGACAGCGCAAAGCCTGCATCGCCATTTCGATCTTGCTATCAATATCCCACGCATCACGACCATCGACCTGCTCTTGGAGCGCGGTCATTTCTTCCATGATTTCGTCACTATAGTCCTCGGCCATTTTCATCACCACGGTGTTATATTGATCAAAAATTTGTTTGTCTTCGCAACCTTCAATGACATTGCCCCAGACATCTTTGGATGTATCAAGGCGCGGTTCTTGGGGCAGATAGCCAACCTTCGTGCCCTCAGCAGCCCAATGCTCGCCTGTGACTTCCGTATCAAGACCTGCCATCACCTTCATCAAAGTAGATTTACCTGCCCCGTTCACCCCGATAAGCCCGATCTTGGCGTCCGGATAGAAGGATAAATGCACATTATCCAATATTGTCTTATTGCCAAATTTCTTGGTCAGACCTTGCATATGATAACAAAATTGGCGAGCCATTGCGCACTCCGAAAAAATGGTTTGAATTTGTTGCGGGATATGCGGCGCAGCGCACAGAAATGCAAGCCCTAAGCCTGATATTTCAAGACTTGTGCAGGCCCAAGATCACAAAATAGCCCCATGAGCTAATATTTATATCACAATTCTCTGATCGAACGTGTTTCGACCCCAGCATACATTAACCCTAATATTGGATCAGACATTAAGGATTTAAAGGATTTTGCTATGCTCAAGAGATTAACGCCTACCCTTATCGCCTTACTTGGCCTTACATTTACCACTGGTCTTAGCCAGCAAGCCTTGGCTCAAAGTCCTATCCAGCTTACCGCCCCCTCCCAGAACCTGATTAGCGCCGGTAGCGTCCCAAATGCCCAACTCGATGCCGCGCTTAATAATGCCTCTATCATTAGTGCCGCAAGCAACACGTCAGGTGCGCAGGCAAGTGGAGCAGAAACATCTGAAAACTTCACCCGTAATGACGGAGCACTTATTGGGGCACTTATAGGTGAGATAACCGGTTTTTCTTTTGCCGATAATGCCAGCAAAGAAAATGTGACGAGTTTTCAGCCCAGTCAATTTAATATTAGCCAATTCGGTGGCAGTGGATTTGACCATGATCCTTATTATGACAATGAATTTGGCAGTAGAGGACACGGATTTAACACATTACACGGACTTGGCGGGTTTAGAGGTCGCGGATTTAGAACACGCGGCTTTAACAATCCGGGATTTATAAGTCGTCGATTTTAATCCGGTTTCGGTCAGCCAGAAATAAACCCCACGTGAAAACTAAACAGGCTCGCTTTTGGCGGGTCTTTTGGCATTTCAACCCCTTCTCAATCCCGATCACATCACAAAAACATGAGAAATTTAGACCTTCTGATCACATATCAATGAACGAGTGTGTTTAGCCAAGCCAGCCCTGATGTTCTATATATAAATCATCACTCACGAACCCATAGGAGTTCAAAATGTTTAAGACAGTAAAATCAACCATGATGACAACTTTGGCCGCTATCGCATTAAGCGCCGGCTTTGGTGCAACAGCAAACGCGACCGTGACTGCCCCCACAAAGTCACTTAGCCCCGTAACAGCCCCAAGTCTAAATATATCGCAATTGGATGCCTTAGATATTGGTAATCTAAGTGAAGGCGCTGAGGCCATCACTGTTGCGAATTTCTCGCATCGCAGAGGCTTTCGCTCGCGCGGGTTTTCCAGCCGCAGAGGTTTTAGAAGTCGCGGGTTTAATCGCGGATTTAGAAGCCGTGGATTTAACCGCGGATTTAGAAGTCGCGGATTTAATCGTGGCTTTGGATTTGGCGGCGGATTCGGCCATGGATTTGGCGGCGGATTTGGCGGTGGATTTCACAACGGCTTTGGTGGCGGCTTCCACAAAAAAGGTGTCATCATTAAAGACTTCTAGCCCTCCTTAATACCTCCCCCACTATGAGGGCCCGCTTCACGGCGGGTCTTTTTTTTGTGCAATATTTCACTCTTATTGTCAGGGTTAATCAAAGTCCCGGATTTTGCGCCGCGAAGATTTTATCGCCCCCCTCTCAGACTTCTTTTTGAGACGGCGCTGTGTGGCCCCGTAAGTCGGACGCGAGGGCACACGAAATTTTTGACGCTTTAAGGCACTAGCAAGCAAAGCCTGCAAGCGCTTTAAGGCCTCTTCACGATTGCGAAGTTGTGTGCGGTGATTTTGGGCCTTGATAATAATCACCCCGCTGCGTGTTAGGCGCTTATCCTTTAGAGATAGAATACGGGCCTTATCCCCCTCGCCCAAGCTGGAGGCTTTGACATCAAATCGCAAATGCACGGCGCTAGAAACCTTATTGACATTTTGCCCGCCTGGGCCCTGCGCCCGCACAGCGTTAATCTCGATCTCCGAGAGGTCGATGGATATATGAGGCGTAATCTCGAGCATAGCTTAATATGCCCATAGCGCGGACAATTTCAATACATATGAAAATGGCCCAATCACATCTCAATGATTAACACTTTATTAGGCATAATATTAGACCCTCGCGCCTGTCGGGAGAAAGATAATGTTTAGAGTAACGTCACAATTCAAATCAGTCCAAAAAAATCTGGGTTTACTTCTGTTAAGCGGGGCCGCTTTAACAACAATTTCTGGCTGCGCATCTGTAAATAATGATGTGCCCACAGTGCAAATCGTCCGTGAAGCACCAAAACCAACACCGACAATCCAAGCCTCCCACATTTCAAAGTCATATGACAAACAAGCCCCGCTTCTATGTGACAATGCCGAAATGCGCGCCCGCGTTGCTGATGATAATCCGCGTAATGATAAAGCCCGCCTCCTCATTACCGAGGATGACGGTGTGAGCCGAAAAGTCATTGAAGACCGCAAAATAGATTGCAAAGAATATTTCGCCGCCAAAGGCCTTAGATTTGCCAGCCACACAACGCCGGCCTCTTATACATCCCTGCCCACGCAGCGCACATTGCCAGCTTTTGTTACAACAGAGCCGCCCGCGCAAACCGTTACACGTCTTGAAAGACCAAATTATCTCTCGAGCCAGACAACTCAGATTTCTTCTAACACGGCCACCTCACCGCAAAGACACGCGAGCTTTCCACAACAGGAAGCACCCACAACGCCGATCATAGCCCAGCCAAGCGCAATCGCGGCCTCGTCAGTTTCTGTTATCAGTTCGCAAGGGCTTGGAACTTCCAGCAGTTTTGGAGATTTTTACGAAGTGCGCCCCGGTGATAATCTCTACCGTATCGCCAAAAATAGCTGTACGACTGTGCCAATACTCAGCCACTTAAACCGGATTACGGACCCCACCAAGCTGGATGTCGGGCAAATTCTAAAATTACCGTCCCATAGCTGCTAGGACACTTCTGCCGCTTTACGTTGCCTCGTCCTTATAGATAAAACTTGCCAGTATCAGGCCGACAACGCCGACACTGATCGCACTATCTGCGACGTTGAATACCCAGCGAAAACCTATATCGGAAAAATTTATGAAATCCGTCACCGCGCCAAATAAAGCGCGGTCAATTCCATTGCCAATCGCCCCGCCAATTATCAGCGCTATAGAAATACGGTTAAGCCAGTCCTTGGATTGTCTGAGGACATAAACCAGCACACAGCACATAATGGCGGCAAAGAGCGTAAGCGCCCAGCGTTTGAAAGAACTATCGCCTTGCAAGAGCCCCCAACTTATCCCCTGATTACAGACAAGGGATAAATCGACAATCGG
>CAZNCJ010000061.1:0-13649 GCA_964571595.1 uncultured Caulobacterales bacterium
TGACCTATATAAAACCCGATATCCGCACGGCTATAGCGCCCCGTTTCACAAAACCCCTCATAGCCAGCCTCATGCTCAGTTCCCTGATCGTTTCCGCCTGCGCGACAACGCCGTCAATCGCACCTGAACCGGCCTTAAAAGGCAATTATAAGCTCGACCCCACACATGCCAGCGTGACATGGTCGCTTTCCCATGCTGGATTATCGAACTATACCGCCCGTTTCGATGATATATCGGGCACGCTTAATTTTGATCCTGAAAATCCGCAAAACAGTCAGGTCGACATCACTATTGACCCGCGTTCAATCTCCACTGGCTTGCCAAAATTTGACGCAACACTGGCGACAGATAGCAAATATTTTGATGCCAATACTTACCCCGACATCCGTTTTGTCTCAGAAAGTATAAGTGTGACGGGCGAAAATACCGGCCTGATTACAGGCCAGCTCACCCTCAAAGGCGTTACAAAACCCGTGACGTTGGAAACCGTATTTAACGGGGCAGGCTCATCCTTTGGTAATCCCGGCAAGACATTAGGCTTTTCAGCCAGCGGCCATATTTTACGATCGGAGTTTAATATGAGCCATTTGGTCAGTTTCGGAATTGGCGATAAAGTGAATTTACGTATTGAAACCGAGTTTAATCAGGCGCAATAAGAACGCGAGCTAAATTTCAATGAACCTTCGCCGTAATTATGACCCGCCGCCTGCCAGCTACGCCAAATGCCTATAAACGCGCTTTTGACATCTTACGGTCTGGCGGGCTTGTCGCCCTGCCCACTGAAACGGTTTACGGATTGGCCGCTTCCGCCAAGGACGACAAGGCTGTAAAAAAACTATATGATGTTAAAGAACGCTCCTCTGATAAACCTCTTGCGCTTTGCATTGATAGTCTACAAACCGCGCAAAAATATGCCGCGCTCTCTGGCTTGGGATTAGAGCTGGCGAAAGCCTTTTGGCCCGGCCCGCTCTCGCTTGTCTTAGACGCTAAGCCCCCTCACCCCCTCGCCAATAGTCTTTACGGTCAAAACGATGGGGGTCAAGCCACTATCTCTTTGCGCTGGCCGGATACGGACTGGGTAAATTATCTCCAAGGACTGCCTCTTGCACTGACCAGTGCGAATATGTCCGGGCAAGCTGATCCGCAAAACGGGGATGAGGTTTATGAAAGTCTGGCGGGGAAAATCGAGCTTATCATTGACGATAAACCCAATGAAGCATCAGGAGGTACATCAGGACAGGCCTCAACCATTGTATCAGTTTCAGGACGGCAAGCAAAACTCTTGCGCCGCGGGGCTTTAGGGCTTGGGGACTTTGCCCGTTTTGATATAGACTGGGTTTAATATGTCCCAAGATATTTCACATCTGACCTCGGCCTTGCCTGAAAACCTCTGGACGCAAGACCGCGATATTATCGCCCCGCATCTGGTGGAATGGCGAGATAAATATCAGGGACAGACCCCGCTTATGCTCATGCCCCAGACCACAGAGCAGGTCGCACAGGCTATAAAAATTTGTTATGACCATGATATAAAAATCATACCCCAAGGCGGCAATACAGGATTGGTCGGCGGGCAAACGCCCCAAGGGGAAGTTCTGCTTTCACTAAAGCGTATGACGAAAATCACTTCCGTCAATCCCGTGGAAAACGCCCTGATCGCGCAGGCAGGCGCAACATTATTATCCGTCCAAGAGGCTGCTGATCAAGCCGATAGAAAATTCCCATTATCACTGGCCTCAGAGGGTAGCTGCACAATAGGCGGTATTCTCTCGACCAATGCTGGCGGTGTTCATGTCTTGAAATACGGCACGACGAAAGAACTGGTCTTTGGCGTCGAAGCCGTCCTGCCTAACGGCGAAATATATAACGGCCTGACGAGCTTGCGCAAAGATAATACCGGCTATGATTTAAGCCGGCTTTTCCTGGGCGCAGAAGGCACGCTGGGCATTATTACGGCGGCCAGTTTAAAGCTCTTTGCTAAGCCCGGTCATATAAGGCGGGTCATGGTCGGGCTTGAGAGCCCGCAAGCTGCACTCGATATGTTGGAGCATTGTCGCCATAATGGTCAGCTGGCTATGTTCGAAGTTATTCCCCGTATCGGGCTAGAGGTCGTGATCAATAATATCAAAGACCAGCGCGATCCTTTCAATACGCCCCATCCATGGTATGCTCTACTAGATTGGGAAACAGATGATAGCCAAGCAGGTGAGCGCTTGGCCGAAGAAAAACTCTCCCAAGCCTTAGATAAGGGCCTTATTCGCGACGGGATCATTGCGCAAAACGAAACACAGGCCAAAGCCTTACTCGCCTTACGCGAGAATATGTCGGCGGGTCAAAAATTTCTCGGCGGCTCGATCAAGCTCGATGTCACCGTGCCGCTTTCTGATATTCCGTTATTTTTTGAACGCGCAGATAAAGCCGTCGCCGCTCTGATACCCAATGCCCGCCCTGTCGGGTTTGGACATTTCGGGGACGGCAATATTCACTATAATGTCGCCCAGCCTGCTGCGACTACCCTTGCAGAACGAGATGAAAACAAAGCCGCTTTTCTCGAAAATTGGAAGCTTATTTCTAATGCAGTGTTTGATATTGTCACCGCGCTAGATGGGTCAATCTCAGCCGAACACGGGATTGGGATTATGAAAAAAGAGGCGCTTGCCCAACGCGCCGCGCCTGAAAAACTCGCCATGATGACATCGATTAAAAACACGCTGGATCCGAAGAATATTATGAATCCCCGCGTGATGATTTAAATATCAGCTTTTCGCCGTAACTATGACGGGCAGGTTTTCATAGCCCATCACAAAATTTGACGGGACACGCTGCGGCTCACCCACGACTTCAATATGCTCAAAGCGTTTTAAAATCTCTTCCCATAAAATACGAATTTGTAGCTCGGCAACATGATTACCCATACAGCGATGAATACCGAAACCAAAGGAGAGATGCTGGCGGGCGCGCGGACGATCTATCATAAACTCATCCGGGTTTTCTATCGCCGTCTCATCGCGATTGCCAGAGACATACCACATCACAACACGGTCGCCTTTTTTGATTTTATGACCTTTAAACTCCACATCACGTTTGGCCGTTCGGCGCATATGACCAAGCGGGGTTTGAAAACGGATAATCTCTGAAACCATATTTGGAATGAGGTCAGGATTAGCCTTGAGTTTTTCATATTCAGCCGGGAATTTATTGAGGAAATACACGCCCCCCGTCATTGAATTACGTGAGGTGTCATTCCCCCCCACAATGAGCAGCATCAGATTTCCGAGAAAATCAAAAGGATCATTTATCATGTCCTTCGTTTGCGGGTTATGTGCCATTAAGGAAATGAAATCAAATTTAGGCGGGGCGGCTGCGCGCTCTTTCCAAAGCTTTTGAAAATAAGCCAGACACTCAAATAGTATTTTTTCGCGCTCTTCCTGCGTTATGGTTGAATTGCCAACCGTATCAGCAGACGTACTGGCATCCGACCAATAGGGTAATAGTCGGCGATCTTCCCACGGAAAATCAAATAAAGTCGCGAGTAATTGCGTGGTCAGCTCGATAGAAACCTTATCGACCCAATCAAATTCCTCCTCTATTGGCAGGCTATCCAGAACATTGCCTGTCCGCTCACGAATAAGAGGTTCGATTTCAGATAGCTGGGGTCTGGCCACAGCCGGCATAGCCGCCTTGCGCTGCACAGTATGTTCGGGCTGGTCTTTGGCGATGAACATTGTCGGGGCAAATTCAGGCGGATTATCCCCGACGACGATGTCGCGTTCAGAGGAAAAGTCCTGATGGTTTTTATCTATTTCAACAATATCATGATAGCGGGTAATTGACCAATAACCACCTGTTGGGCCTGTGGGTGACCAATGCACGGGCGCTTCTTTGCGCAGGCGTCTAAAATATTCATGGTGTAAGTTTTGGGCAAATATTTCCCCGTCACTGACATCCAATACCTCTAAAGGGATGCTCCACGGATCCAGATTGACTTGCTCTCCCATCGCGTTCTCCTTTATATTGTTGAATCATTTAATTCTGAATTTAAGGACCTCGTCAAGGGTTATTCCATCACTTTAGGGTGAAAGCTGGGCGCTTGATTGCTGCGTTTATATCTCTATATTGGGGCTGTCATTCACCACGCATACGAGTCTGGAACGTCTTCAGACTGATGTTATGAGGAAAGGATAAAACCATGCTGACACTACTTTCACCTGCCAAAAAATTAAACTTTGATCCTATTGCTTCTGAGCTGGAAATCACCCAGCCCCGATTAAGCGCGGACACAAATATTTTGGCTAAAATCGCTAAAAAGCAAAGCCCTGCGGACTTAAAACGCCTCATGCATATTAGTGACAATCTCGCCCAGTTAAACGTCGATAGATTTCAAGCCTTTCACCTTGAAGGCAAAAGTAATATCGCCAAACCTGCCGGGCTGACCTTTGATGGCAATGTCTATTGGGGGCTTGAGGCCAATACATTATCTGAGGATGATCTGGCCTATGCCCAAGATCATTTGCGAATTTTATCCGGGCTTTACGGCGTGCTCCGGCCCCTTGATGCGATACAGGCTTACCGTCTGGAAATGGGTACAAAATTGGAAAACCCGCGCGGCAAATCGCTTTATGCCTTTTGGGGTACAAAACTTTCTGAAGCCCTTGAGGCTGACTTGGAAGGCCATAGCGACCGCACAATTGTCAATCTGGCCTCAAACGAATATTTCAAGGCCGTTGATAAATCCGCTCTGGGCAGTGAGGTCATCAGCGCCAAATTCTTGAACGTAAAGGACGGCAAGGCGCGCGCCCTGATGTATTATGCAAAATTTGCGCGTGGTCTTATGACCCGCTGGATTATGGAAAACCGTATTGACCGCGCGGACGGGCTTAAAGATTTCAATCTTGAAGATTATAAATTTGACGCCAAAGCGTCCTCGCAAACCGAGCTTGTCTTCTCGCGTAAACAACCCCCACCCAAAAAGTAATTTTGGGGCATGCCGTAACATCCAATAGATCATATCCATGCTGCGCGAAAAGCCCGCTTGAGTTTTCCCGTCAGGACTGGCGCACAATCGCGCGCATGTCTTGCGGAGAAATCGGCCAAGACAATATAACCATTGTCTCCGCGGGTGTTGCCTTTTTTTCAATGCTGGCCATCTTTCCGATGATCACGGCAGGGCTTTCAATTTACGGCTTTTTTGCTGATCCCATTATTGCTCAAGAACAGCTCTTAACAATAACAGAGCTTTTACCCCGCGATGTCTGGGTGTTGATAAATGATCAGGTTCAAGCCGTGACAGGTTCGAAAAACAAAGCCATTGGGTTTAAAATTTTTCTTGGTATTTTAGCCGCACTCTGGGCGGCGGGTGCCGGTATTCGCGCCATGATGCGAGGCCTAAATATAGCTTACGGCGAGGTAGATGACCGCCCTCTTATCATGCGCTGGGTACTGGCTTTTATATTCACACTCGGGGCGATTATGATGATGCTCATATCCCTGATTGTGATTATTGGCGTGCCCTCGGTTTTAATGGTGCTCAAACTCGAAGGTATTACAGCCAACCTGACCAAATTATTACCATGGTCACTTTTGATTTTTGCCTTTGGCTTTGCCTGCGCGGTCTTATACCGTTACGGACCGAACCGCAGACCTGCTAAAATTCGCTGGGTCATACCGGGTGTTATTTTTGCGACGCTGGCATGGCTGCTAATCTCTATCGGATTTTCAAAATTTGTCGCGGCATTTGGAACCTATAACAAAACCTATGGCAGTTTGGGCGCGGTGATCGTCTTACTGGTGTGGCTATGGCTGACAAATTGGGTGATCATATTTGGCGCCGAGATCAACGGAGAGATGGAACGTCATACCACACTGGATACGACACGCGGACCCGACCGTCCGGTTGGTGAGCGCGGGGCTGCTATGGCGGATTATATCACCAGCTCAGTCTCTATGGGTAATATAGAGACCATCTAAACCGGCTCTATGAGGTGCGCGCCAACAGCCCGGCCAGAACCGACCCCCCGGTCAACCTCGTGATAGTCAAGATCATGGCCTTCGCATTTTTTGCGCATTATTTTATCGCCCGGCAAGTTCCAGTTTAGCCAGCCATCCCATTGCGATTTGGGCAACCGCACCGGCATGCGGTGATGTAAATGTTTGACCGAACCCGTGGCTGGTGTGGTCAATATCGTACAGGATAAAAGCGTTATCCCCTCATCCACCCGCCATTGATCCCATAATCCGGCAAAGGCAAAAAGAGGCCTGTCTTCTTCATATATAAAATAAGGCGTTTTGGGCTTTTCCACCCCTTCCCATTCATACCAGCCATTTGTCGGAATAAGGGCGCGCCTGCGCCGAAACGGCGTTCTAAAACTGGGTTTCTCAGCTGCCGTTTCAAGTCGGGCATTAAAAAGCGGACGACCTTCGGGCGGCTCTTTCTTCCAATGCGGATGTATACCCCAGCGCATGGGCACGATTTTACGTCTCTGGCGACCATCAAAAGCAATGACAGGCACGACACTACCCGGTGAAATATTATAGTTCCCCGTCCAGCTCCATAAAGGATTACCGTTCTGGTCCGGTGGCCCTAATTGCGCCATAAAAGCGGCCCCAATTTCGCCAAGGGTATTATATAGAGCATAGCGTCCACACATAAAACTGATATAGAGGGTCGGAAAAATAATGGAAATGGTTTTGCCAGAATTAGACAAAGATAAAACAGAGGACGAACGGATTAATTGCGTTGGCGTGATCTGCTTTCGCGGGGAAGATGTTTTGCTCATTGAACGAGGCACCCCGCCGCGCAAGGGCGAATGGTCTATTCCGGGCGGGCGTATTGAGGCGGGGGAGACTTACAGAGAAGCCGCCTTGCGCGAGCTTTTTGAAGAAACAGGCATAAAAGCCGAACTCGGCGTCAAGATTGCGACGATCAATGCCGACTTTGAAGGGTTTAAATACCGCTTACATGATTATGTCGCCATATGGCTATCGGGCGAACCGCGGGCGGGCGATGATGCCAAAAAAGCCGCCTTCGTTAGCTCAAATCAGCTTGCAAAGATTGAGATGTGGCCCAAAACACGCGAGATCATAGAGACATCCCGTGAGGCAGTTAAGGCAGATATCCCTGCCAATGAAAAGGGCTGAAAAATTAAGTAGTCAATCAGGAGAGCCTTCCTCTATATAGGTGAGACATGCGAAGATATTTAACACATATAGGCCTGATTTTGGCCATGTTGACCACGGCACCTATGGGCACGGCCCAACAAGCCCAACCCAGTCAAAGTGATATAAAGGCCGCCCGCCAAGCCGCTCTGGCCGCGCGCGAAGCGGCTGAAATCCGGGTCGAGGCGACTATGGTCACTATGAGCAGCCTAGTAGAAGCCATGGCCAGAAATCTCGGACAAATGCATTACCTTCGCACATTATGTTTTGGCAATGACGATCAGAAATGGCGCTCGCATGCCGGGCAAATGCTCAATCTGGAAGCCCCTGATGACAAAGCTCGCAGGCGTGAACTGATACGAGCTTTCAATGCCGGATATTATCAAGAAGAAGGTCGACATGAAAAATGCTCGCAAGCCGTCTCTATTGATGCGGCAGCTCTGGCAGAAAATGGTCGCCATCTTGCCTCTATGCTGGGCGATCCTTACCGGGAACCATAGCGGCCATTCCCCAAACTCATCTGAGATTTAAACTGGACGAAGCCTTACAACAAATTTAAGGAAGCTCTGATAAATCACTGACGGGGCTAAATCATTGACGGGGCTTTAGGCATAAGGGAATTCACATGCGCCTTAATTTAAAAACATTTTTTGTTTCAAGCCTGTTCGTTTTACCAACAGTGTTTGGTTTAAACAGTGTCGCTCAAACCTCAGAGATCGGCAGCCTTGCCGGTTCGGAATGGGGGCCTGAAAACGGTTTTGATCAATTTGTACAGTTTAAAGCAGAAGGCGAGCTTTTCGGATTTTCGGGATGTAATTCTTTCATTGGTAATTACAGCTATGAAGCCGGCAAAATTTCAATCGAAGAGCTGATCATAACCGAACAAAAATGCCCCGGCCTCGACGGCGTAGAAGCCGCTTTCCTAGAAGGTCTTAAATACGCCCATACAGTCAAACTTGATGGTCTCATGCTCAAAATTTATGATAAGGACGATGTCTGGATTTTAGGTCTCAGCCGCCGGGATTTTGACTAGGTAAACTTTTTTTCACGACCCTAAGATCAGTTGCATTTTTTCCTAAGTCACCGCATATAGACCTCAATATCAAAGTAGAGTTTAGCATTTAAGGTCCTTATGACAGAGCGTTTAATCCTTCGGCGTCCCGATGACTGGCATGTCCATTTGCGCGACGGCGATATGCTCGGCGCGGTCGTCAATTATACGGCCCGCCAATTTGGGCGCGCCATTATCATGCCAAATCTGTCCCCGCCTATCACCAGCGTCAAGGCCGCCAAGGCCTATAAAGACCGTATATTGGCCGCCACCGATCCGGATCTGGATTTCACCCCGCTTATGACCGCCTATCTGACAGATAGTTTCGACGCAGATGAAATCACCAAGGGACATGAGAGCGGCATTCTCACAGCGTGTAAATTATACCCCGCCAATGCGACAACCAATTCTGAGCACGGTGTAACAAATATCAAAAATATTTATCCCGTGCTGGAACGTATGCAGAGCTGCGGCATGCCTTTATTAGTGCACGGAGAAGTCACACATGCCCATACTGATATTTTTGATCGTGAGGCCATCTTTATAGACGAGGTGATGATCAAGCTCCATGACGATTTCCCCGCGCTAAAAATCGTCTTTGAACATATCACGACCCAAGACGCGGTAGATTTTGTCGCCGCAAGCGGGCCAAATATTGCCGCCACTATCACGCCGCATCATTTGGAAATAAACCGCACTGACATTTTTAAAGGCGGTATTCGCCCGCATATGTATTGCTTGCCTATTCCCAAGCGCGAAACCCACCGAAAGGCGCTGCGTAAAGCCGCTATTTCTGGCTCGGAAAAGTTTTTCCTTGGAACAGATTCCGCCCCGCATACTATTGGGGCAAAAGAAAGCGCCTGCGGGTGTGCAGGTATATTTAACGCCCCCCACGCGCTTGAATCTTACGCTAAATCTTTTGAAGAAGAAGGCGCACTGGACAAGCTGGAAGGCTTTGCATCTTTATTCGGGCCGCGCTTTTACGGTCTAGAAGTCAATGAGACTAAAATCGTTTTAGAGCGCAGGGCTGTTGAAGTGCCTGAGAACCTAAATGTGCTGGACACGAAAATCATACCCTTTCACGCCAAAGACACGCTGGCATGGCAATATGCAGGGCTGGCCTAATGCCGATTGCGCGGCTTGAACGAACCCTTATCCGACTTTCAGGAGAAGGCGTGAAGCCGTGGTTGGAAGGCTTGATTACAAATTCCCTTAAGTCCGATATAACATTTGCAGCCTTGCTGACCCCGCAAGGCAAAATCATTGCGGATTTTTTCGTCCATAATATGGG
This sequence comes from uncultured Caulobacterales bacterium, assembly GCA_964571595.1. Lineage (GTDB taxonomy): Bacteria > Pseudomonadota > Alphaproteobacteria > Caulobacterales > Maricaulaceae > CALCKU01. The sequence continues at coordinate 9,498 of CAZNCJ010000061.1, forward strand.
CGAGGATTTAATTCTCGAAACCCCGACTAAATTCGGCCCTGACCTGCTTAAGCGCCTTAAAATGTATAAGCTGCGCGCGCCCATAACCCTGACGGATGACAGCGAGAATTTATCTGTTTACGCGATATGGGACGGACAAGGCCAAGAGGGTGTAACTGATCCGCGCCAACCCTCTTTAGGCCAACGATTACTCAGCCCTGATGTTCTCGATAGCACTGGCGACTATAATGCCCACCGCCTGTCTCTAGGTATTATTGACAGCGAGTGGGATTTTGACACGCAAAGCGTCTTTCCGGCTGATGCCAATATGGATTTGATGAGCGGTGTGGATTACCAAAAAGGATGTTTCGTGGGACAGGAAGTTGTCTCGCGCATGAAACGTATGACGATTGTCAAGAAACGTATGCGGGGCTTGGTTTTCGAGCAAGCTGTACAAACCAGTGCCGGCGATAAGATAAAATGCGGCGAGCGTGTCGTGGGTGAAATTTGTTCCGTTCACGACAAAATGGGTGTTGGGATAATCCGTCTTGAGCGATTGAAATCGGCCACACAAAACCCTAAAGTCGGAGAGATAGAGGTAAAAATAATGGGGGCTCCGGATGGCTCAGACACCTAAATTCGAAATTCACCGTAATGACCCTCGCGCACTTGCGCGCTTTGCCGCCCTTAATGCCGCTTGGATTGAAGACATGCATTATCTGGAAGAATCCGACAAAAAAATGATCGCCCATCCAGAGATTTATACCGAGGACGGCAATAGCGTCTTTAGCCTTCATATCGGCGATATCGTCGCGGGGGCCTGCGCGCTCAAACAAGATAAGCAGGGGGAATGGGAACTTACGAAAATGGCGGTCGACCCCAAATTTCAAGGCCAAGGACTCGGCCAGGCACTTATTGAAGTCATAGAAACATATGCCAAAGAAACTATGGGCCTTAAACGCATTTACCTTTTGTCTAACACCGGAAACGCAGCCGCCATAAGGCTATATAAACGCAATGGCTGGACGGTTAATCATGAGGGCAAACATCCTGTTTATGCACGCTGTAATATCGGCATGGAAAAACTCTTGTGAGCTATCCAAACCAAGACGCCATACCTGATCTGACCCGCTGTGGATGGGTAAGCTCAACTGACCCGCTCTATACCCATTATCACGACACAGAATGGGGACGCCCCATCAGGGATAGCAAATCCCTGTTTTCAAAACTCATTCAAGACGGACAGCAAGCGGGCCTAGCTTGGATTACGATCCTGCGCAAACGCGAGGAAATGCTGCGTGTCTATGACGGCTTTGATCCTGATAAGCTCGCCCATTATACTGATAAAGACCGCGCGCGCTTGCTGGCCAATAAAGGCATTATACGCTCAAAGCTAAAGATAAATGCCGCCATTAGTAACGCCCAAGCCTATGTTAAAATGCGCGATGAGGACGGGATTGATTTTTCCGAATTTCTCTGGAGTTTTACTGAGGGAAAAACCGTTCAAAATAGCTGGAAAGAATTTAAAGACGCGCCTGTAAAAAGCCCCGCATCTGAGGCCATGTCAAAAGACCTTAAAAAACACGGCTTTAAATTTGTCGGCCCTGTTATCTGCTATGCCTTTATGCAGGCGGTTGGGATGATTAATGATCACAGCATTGATTGTCATGCTTATGAAGAATGCCGCTAAATAGCGCTGGCCCCTCCTCAAAACTCCCGCTATGGTGATCTTTAAAATTATAAGGAAGACCACGTGAAAGCCGTTATTAGCTCAACAGGATTATGGACACCGACTGACTCCATTTCCAATGAAGAATTAGTCGAGAGCTATAATGCTTATGCCGATAAATGGAACAAGGAAAAGGCTGCCGAGATTGAGGCTGGAGAGCTTGAGGCCCTGACCCATTCCGATGCTGGTTTTATTGAAAAGGCCTCGGGCATAAAATCCCGTTTTGTTATTTCCAAAGACCCTATTTTAGATCCGAACGTCATGGCCCCGCATATCCCGGCCCGCCCCGATAGTGAGCCTTCTATTCTGGCTGAAATTTCTGTGAATGCCGCCAAGCAAGCCCTAGAGCGCGTAGGTCGCAAAGCCGAAGATGTCGACGCCGTAATTGTGGCCTGCTCTAATCTCCAGCGCGGCTATCCTGCTATCGCCGTTGAAGTACAAGATTTGCTCGGTACAAGCGGATTTGCATTTGATATGAATGTGGCCTGCTCAAGTGCGACCTTTGGCATAGAGGCTGCGCGCGGCCTCATAATGGGCGGACAAGCCCGTTCGGTGCTGGTCGTTAATCCCGAAATTTGCACGGCGCATTTAAACTTCAAAGACCGTGACGCGCATTTCATTTTCGGCGACGTCGCCACGGCCACGCTCCTAGAACGTGATGACATCGCCCCGCCCGAGCATTGGGAAGTTATCGGGGCCAAACTCGTAACGCAGTTCTCTAATAATATCCGTAATAATTTCGGCTTTCTGAATCACTGCGCACCCGAAGATGACGGTATGCGCGAGGCACGCGGCAAGAAAGGCCTGACCGATAAGCTATTTATGCAAAATGGACGCAGCGTCTTTAAAGAAGTCGTCCCGCTGGTCGCCAACCTTATCAATACGGAATGCGCGCAGCACGGTATTGATCCCAACAACCTCAAACGCATGTGGCTCCATCAAGCCAATCTTAATATGAACGTGCTGATTGCCAAAAAAGTTCTCGGCAAGGATGTCGATATTTCGCAAGCCCCTGTCGTCTTGGACGAATATGCTAATACCAGCTCGGCGGGTTCTATCATTGCGTTTCACAAACATTCAGATGATTTTAAGAACGGCGAAACAGGCCTGATCTGCTCCTTTGGCGCGGGTTATTCAGCTGGGGCGATATTTGTGCGCAAGGTTGCCAGTTAATTGGCGCCTCCCCCGCGCGCATGGCAGCGTATGCTCTCAGGTCGCCGGCTTGATCTGCTGGACCCCTCACCTTTTGATGTGGAAATTGAAGATATTGCGAGGGGCCTTGCACGTGTGGCGCGCTGGAACGGCCAGACCTCTGGTGATCATGCCTTTAGCGTGGCCGAGCATAGCGTTGTCGTCGAGCATTTATTTTCAATTCTCTATCCAAGATCAAGCCCTGCGCAAAAGCTGACATGCCTGCTGCACGACGCGGCTGAATATGTGATCGGGGATATGATCAGCCCGTTTAAAACCGCACTCGGGCTGGACTATAAGGCATTTGAGGCGCGTCTCGAAGAGGCCATCCACCTTAGATACGGCCTCCCGCCTGTCATCCCCGCGCCGTTGAAAAAGCAAATCAAGACATGTGATATTTACTGCGCCTGGTTCGAGGCCACACAGATCGCAGGCTTTAGTAAAACCGAGGCCAACACATTTTTCACCGCCCCGCCGGGAGATATTAAACTCACGATTAATCCTTTGCCCGTGGTGAAGGCCGAGCAAAGTTTCCTAGAGCGGTTTGAAGTTTTAAACACAAAATTAGAGCAAAGCCGTGCATAAAATCCTGACCCTCATAGCCAGCGGTGCCACTCTGGGCGCCATACTCAAAACCCTGCTCTCAAGCTTGAAGTCCCAAAGTACTGACGCCATTGAGCAAAGTGCCCTCATGGGCGATCTGATTATACAATTCATCCTCTTTCTGGGCGGCTTTGCAGCTCTGGCATTGGGCTATTGGGGCTTAAGACAAGCCCGTAAAACCGGAGCAAAACTATCCCCCATATTTAGTTTGGGTATATTTACAGGCCTCATTGCCGCATTATGCGTTTTGATATTATAAACTAATTTCGCAGATCAAACCCGGAATTTTATAGCATTCTGCCTGCCTGCCCCCTATATGAAGGGTAAGTCAATTTGAGTGCAAAAGGGCAAAGGGCATATTATGGGCAAAGAGCTGATTAATTGGGAAAATGGCCGCTGGATCGGCCAGACCTTGGAAGTCGAGAACGGCGTCTGCGCGGTTCCCAATGTGCCCGCTGGAGAACTTGATTACACAGATGAGGTTCGCGCGGCCACAGACCATCTTTACGCGCAAGTCTCCGATTTCATCCCGCCCTTTGAATGGCCCGCCTATGCCCCGCTTGTCCATGCAATCAATACGCTCAAAAAAGTAAAAAACGCCGTTATCCTCGCCCATAATTACATGACACCAGACATATTTGGTCTGGTCG